>JAITHF010000271.1 GCA_031280115.1 Spirochaetaceae bacterium
CACCAAGAAGAGTTTCCTTGGCACCAAGAAGAGTTTCCTTGGCACCAAGAAGAGTTTCCTTGGCACCAAGAAGAGTTTCCTTGGCACCAAGAAAGAGTTCCTTGGCACCAAGCAAAGGTTCCTTGGCACCAAGCAAAGGTTCCTTGGCACCAAAATAAACCATCCTGTCCCCAGATAAATCATTGTTTTATAACGAATTATCGGCGCTTTCGCGCCTCTTTAAGAGAATTTGGAGGGTCATAGACCCTCCAAACCACCCCTAAAGGCTTCCTGCGCTGCGCCCGTACGTTATCGAATTCCGCTGAGGCGCATCCTTCGGGGTTGTGACTAAAATTGCAAACCCTCTCGCCGCGAGAAGCACTTAAAACAGCCGGAGGCTGCGCAGGGGGTTAGCCGTGGGAGAAGGTTGGGGGCGCTTCTGCGGCGTACAGTTTGAGGTCCTGTTTTCCCAAAATCCCTGCCGCGTCTGCCCGGCAGTGCCGGCAGTGCCGGAATACCGGCAGGTGCGCCTCCGCGTCCGCTCTGGCCCGGGCAAGTTCCCCGCAGTCCGGCGCGGCACATGCGGCAAACTCCCGCAAAGGTATGAGCGGGATGATGTTGATAATACAGGCGCCCAGGCCCCGGACCGTTCGGGCCGCCTCGGCAATATGGCCGCTGTTTATCCCGGGGATAAGCACGATGTTGATTTTAATCGCAAACCCCTTTTCCGCGGCCTTGCGGATGCCCCGCTTCTGAGCCTCAATAAGAAGCGACGCCCCCTCTTCGCCGGTATACACCGCGCCGCCCGCCGTTACACCGGCGCAAATCTTTGCGAGAATACCCGGGCGCACCGCGTTGACCGTAACCGTCAGGGTTCTCACCCCCACATCCCACAGGTCATCAACATAGCGTTCCAGCATAAGGCCGTTGGTGCTCAAGCACTTGATAAGGCGGGGGTGCGCCTGATGAATGAGCGCGAAGGTACGCAAGGCGTGATCCGTGGCAAGCGTCTCCCCCGGGCCCGCAATACCGGCTACAGTAATCTGGGGGCAGAGGGACAGGGCCCGCGCCACCAGCGCCGGCGCCTCTTCAGGCGTTATAAGCCCCCGGGCCACAGCGGGGCGGGACTCAACCTTGTTAAAGGAGCGGGTACAGAACCGGCACTGGATATTGCACGAGGGGCTTACCGGCAGATGTATCCGCCCCAGGTTCACCCCCGCCTTTTCCGCAAAACACGGGTGGCGGTTCGCTATTTTCAGCTCAGGGCGCGGCTTCGCGCCTGTTTTCTCGTCATACATAGGCTTTCCCCCCTCTTTCTTTTTTTTTGGAAGCGCCCCTAACGCCCCGCCGCGATCGCGCTTATCAGGTCTTCGGCAAGGGTCAAGCCCCCTGAAAAACCGGTGTAGCCCCGGTTAAGCACCGCCCGGTTGCTCACCGGAAACGACAGGGACAGGTGCGGGGCCCCCAGTTTCAGCGCCAGATCCCGCTCAAGGCTGCTGCCTATCACAAACGCCGGCGCAAGGGTATCCGCATACTCCCCGGCTTTGGGCGGGGGATAGCGCTCAAGCAGCCGCTCCCGTGCGGAAGAGGCGTTGGTGTCAAAGACGACAAGGGGGTTTCCGGGGATTTTCCGCGCGAGCTCCTCCTGCTGTTTTCCGCTCAAGAGCTCGGTAAACTGGACGTATGCCGGCAGCCAGCCTAAGTCATCATAGAGAAAGCGGGACACCCCCAGGGCGTAGTTGGCGTCTGCCACAATCACGGCGTACCGCTGGAGGTCAAAGTCGTAATAGGCGTCGGTCATGGGTTCAAGGTACCGGTAAAACCGCGCCTGCTCCTTGCGGATATGCGCCTCAACGTCAACTTTGAGATCCAGGGCCCCGGCAACTGAGCGGAGGAGTTCTGCGCTTGCAGTGGGGCCTATGGGCAGGGGCGAGGCGATCCACGGGATAGCGAACCGCGTTTCGTAGGCTTTGGCGGCCTCGATGCCGTAGCAGTCTGACACTACCAGGGTCAAATCCGCGCCCCCTGAGTACCGCAGGGTATCAAGCGAGTCATGGACCGTGAAAAAACTGTTGACCTGAACCCCCAGCCCTTCAAGGAGTTTCCGCACCCCTTCGATGTTGCCCCGCCAGAAGGCGTCCATGTACGGCGCAATGCCTAAGAGGTTCACTGTTTTCGCTGCTTTTTTTGATTTTGACGCTTTTCCGCCGGAGGCGGGCCCAGGGGGCTTTTGGACGAACTGCTGTATCAGCGCCTCAAGCACAATAGCATAGCCGTCGTAGGAGTTGCCTTTGAAGCCGCCGGTTTTGGCAAAGACCACCTGCTTCCCCGCCGGGGCTTCGCCGGCAATCTCCGCGATAACCGCGGCGATGTCGTCGCCTATCATCTCGGTAACGCAGCTTGTGACGGCTACAAAGAGGGTGCCGTCCATGATTTCAAGGGTCCGCCGCAGCTGCTCTTCGAGGCGGGCGGCGCCGCCGAAGATAACTTCCCGTTCCCCTACGTTGGAGCTGGGGACCGCAAGGCCCCCGCAGTAGCCGCCGACTTGGAGCCCTCCGGCGCTCTGGCTCCAGGCGACAGAGCCGGCGCACCCTGAGGCCGCGTGGAGCACCGGGATCGTGTCCGGCAGGGCTTCAAGGGTTGAGAGGGCCCCGCCGAAGGAGCAGAAAAAGCGGGGGCGCTCGATAAAGGCGTGGGGCGTATTCGTATTGCTGCTCACGGGCGTTCCTCCTTGATATATTTAAAGGGATTTTCTTGGTACCAGCTTTCTTTATAGGGGAGGCGGACAAACTTGGCGAGGTTTTTTGCGAACGCCGGATTGGAGAGCTGCCTGCGGAGCCTGCGGGCAAGTTCGAAAGCCCCTTTGTAGCCGATATACGCAAGGTTTGAATTAAAGATAACATGAGACGGGATGCCCAGTTTAGCGGCGGTGGAGTTGCCGTTGCAGTGCCCCATGAAAATATCCGGGCGTATCTTGGTAAGAAGGTTGGCTTCCTCAAAGGGCTGGGCGTTGGCTATGTTAAGGGGGAAGTCCCCGATAAGGTCATGGAGCTTCTCATATTCCACTTGCGCGAACTCGTCGTGGTGGAACGAGCGGATGCCGGCAATCTCAAAGCCCAGCTCGTGGAGCAGCACCCCGTTTGCTAAAGCCCGGAACTCGCCTGCATTGATAAACGCCTTTTTACCCTTGAAAAAGGCCCGGTACGGCTCAAGCGCCGCGTCAAGTTTCCGGTTTTCCTCTTGGATGATACGCTGCGCCTCTTCTTCTTTATGGAAAAACGATGCCACATCCATAAGCCACGAATTGGTGTTGCCAATGCCGATGGGCATGTGTTTGAGGATGTAGGGAATATGGTAGTGCTTCTCTAAGAACTTGAGAAAATAATCGTCGTGGGTGGGGCAGGTGCTGACCGCAAGGGCCGCGTACTTAATACGGTACATTTTCTCACTCTCAGCGAACCCGGGAAACACGTTTGCCTTGAGGCCCAGGGCGTTGAGGAGCCGGACAAGCTCGTCGTCGTCGATTTTACCCATAGACGAGACATTGCAGAGGTTGACCGTGCTGCCCCGTGCTGCTTCGAGGGCTTTGATTTCCTCTTCCGGAACGCCCTTATCAGGTTCTTGAGGGTTATCGAACATGGTCCGCATGATGCCGTGATATACCGCGTCATAGGCGGTTGCCCATATCTTTGTCTTAAACCCTTCGCAGTGCACCGGAATAATCCGCGCCTCCACTTCGCCTCTCACCGCGTCTATGACGCCGTCAACGTCGTCGCCGGTAATGCCGGGCACGCAGGAGGCGACGACGGTTATGGTTTTAGGATGGTACGTCTTATCAGCCTCGATGATGGCGCGGCGCAGTTTTTCTTCGCCGCCGCCTATGACGTCTGCTTCGTTCATGGCGGTAGATACCCAGAGGGCGTCTTTTGTAACGCCGAAGCGGGCGGTACTGCCGGAGCGGACGTTGGCGTTTTGGGCGTGGGACGTGGCGCCGCAGCCCACGGCGCCGTGCATGATGTTCACGTTATCAGGCAGGGTGCCGAGCATGGCGATGCCCGGGAGCATAAGGCAGATATTTCCTTGGGCGAACTCCCGTTCACCGTCTTTGAAGCACCCGCAGGATAATTTGTTTCTAAGACCGCAGAGGGTCCCGCCGAAGGTAATGCAGGCTTTGAGCCTGTCTTCCCGCTTAGGCGCGGTTTTACCAAGGATACTGCTCATAGGTAATCTCCTCTTTGCCGGCCCGTGGTCCGGCTTTTTTATTTTTTACGTTTTCCTGTTAAGAACGCATTCCCCAAAGCCCCCGAAAGGGCGCGGCGCAGGAAGCTTTTATGGGGGGTCATAGACCCCCCAAACCCCCCCACTAGCGCTTCATGTTTTGCGCTCTTTCACCTGCGAATTCCGCTTTTGGGGGCGCCGCGCCGTCCGGCAGGCCCGCAAGCGGGCTGGGCGGTACGGGCCTGATACTTTGTCCCCGCTGGCTCCTGGGGCCGGCCCATACCGCGCCTCAACCCGCTTCCTGACCCGCCGGCGCGGTAAAACCCTCCGCAGGAGGGCCGCTCCGGGCGCCGCCTGCGCCCCCAACACGGCCAGCCGTTGAAACAGCCGCAGACCGTTGAAACAGCCGCAGACCATTGAAACAGCCGCAGGCTGTTAAAAGAGCGAGTCAGGCACGTCAGGCACGGCGACAAAGATGTTTCTTACCAGCGCTTCAACATCAACGTCCTTGCCCACCATCCCTATATCCCGCAAATCCCGCGCGTTCCGCTCAAGCGCGGTCTTCGCCAAACTCACTGAGGCACGGTAACTGTAGGTTTTGAGGACCTGCGCGTTCACTGCCGCGTCTCCGGCAATGTATCTTTTCTCCGTAATAATCCGCGCCGCCTCATCCGGGTTTTCATGCACCCATTTAGATGCCTTCTGGATAGCCCGCAGGAACTTCGCCACCGTTTCAGGATGGTCGGCTAAGGTCTTTGCCCGCACCGGCGTTACGCAGCACAGCTCGTCCTTGAGGCTGGCGTCAGTGGCGCTGTTAATAATCGGACGAACCTTCCCCTGGTTCTCGATAATCGACGATGCCGGCTCGCCTATGCCGATCGCGTCAACCTGACCCCGCTCAAGGGCCAGGGGAAGCTCCGCCGACGGAAACACCAGCCACTCTACCTCCATCCCGTCGCCGTCAACCTTGATGCCCCGCGCCGCCAGCACCCGGGCCGGAATAATCCGCTGGCTTGCGTTCATGCTGGGGACGCCGATTTTCTTGCCCCGCAGCTCTGAAGGATCCGTAATAGGCGAGTCCGCCTTGACCACCACCTTGAGGCAGCCTGTGTGGAGCGCAAGGGGTATTTTCACGTCAAGCCCGTTGGTAAGGGGCTGGATAAGGGTTGCCAAGAGGCTGTTGGTAACGTCAATCGTCCCGTTAGTAAGGTGGTTCATGGTGGTCCCGGGCTCCATCTTAAACTCCTTGAATTTTAACCCCTCGGCTTCATAAAAGCCCTTCTCAACGGCAATATAGAACGGCGCTTCGCACAGGCCGCCCTCCACCGGCAGCCCGATAGTAAGGGTATAATCCTCTTGAGGCCCCTTTGCCTGGGGCTTGCCCGCGGCCCATGCCGCTGCAAAGCCCATACAGAAAAACGCGGTGATACAACAGATCTTTTTCATGGTAATGCTCCTTAATTTATAACCCTTTCTAGGGTGAACCAGGCGGCCCCGGCCCTGCGGGAGGCCCCGTGGGCGGGCTTCGGCAGGGCTATGGCCGCCTTGGGTCTTTAGAAAGCCGCGTCCGGCACGTTCGGCACCGGCACAAACGTATTGTTCACAAGGGCGTTCACATCAACGCTCTTATCCACCAAGCCTATGGCCTGCAAATCCCGCGCGTTCCGCTCAAGCGCGGTTTTCGCCAAGCTCACTGAGGCGCGGTAGCTGTAGGTTTTGAGGACCTGCGCGTTCACTGCCGCGTCTCCGGCAACGTACCGCTTCTCGGTGATAATCCGCGCGGTTTCGTCCGGGTTTTCATGCACCCACTTGGACGCCTTCTGGATCGCCCGCAGGAACTTCGCCACCGCCTCAGGGTGGTCGGCTAAGGTTTGGGAACGCACCGGCGTTACGCAGCACAGCTCGTCCTTGAGGCTGGCGTCAGTGGCGCTGTTGATGATGGCCCTGGCCTTCCCCTGGTTCTCGATAATCGACGCCCCCGGATCCCCGATGCCGATCGCGTCAACCTGACCCCGCTCAAGGGCAAGGGGAAGCTCCGCAGAGGGGTAAATAAGCCATTCCACCTCCGCGCCGTCGCCGTCAACCTTGATGCCCAGGGCCGCCAGCACCCGGGCCGGAATAACCCGCTGGCTTGCGTTCATGCTGGGGACGCCGATTTTCTTGCCCCGCAGGTCCGCAGGCGTCGTAATAGGCGAGTCAGTGGGGACAATCACCTTGATACAGCCTGTATGGAGCGCAAGGGGTATTTTCACGTCAAGCCCGTTGGCCAGGGGCTGTATCATGGTTGCCAACAGATTGTTGGTAATGTCCACGGTCCCGTTGGTAAGGTGGGTCATGGTGGTTCCGGGTTCGGTCTTGAACTCCCGGTACTTGAGCCCCTCGGCTTCATAAAAGCCCTTCTCAACGGCGATATAGAACGGCGCTTCGCATAGGCCGCCCTCCACCGGCAGCCCGATGGTAAGGACAAAGTCCTCTTGAGCCGCCGTTGCCTGAGGCTTGCCTTTGGCCCATACGGTGGGCAGGACCAAGCCGGCAAGCGCGAGTATGAAACAGATCTTTTTCATACCAATTCTCCTTCTTCCTGTTTTTCAGGAAACATAAAATATAGGTTACTCCGCGACGCGGAAGTAGTTCCCCCCTTTTTTAGATTTAGATGTTAGAAAAAAAGAAAAAACGGCGCCGCTGCAACACGGCTACAAATAGTATTGCAAGTCCTCCCGGCTGCCGGCGTAGTGGAGTATCTGGAGGATGCCGCTCCGCAGGCGCAGGAAGTCCGGGTCATTCCGCTGGCGCGGGCGGCCTATGCCAACCGGCATAATCCGCTCTATCTTGGCCGGGCGTGCCGACATAACCACAATGAGATCCGCCATGTAGATAGCCTCATCAACGTCATGGGTAACCATCACGGTAGTCATGCCCCGGCGCTCCCAGATTTTAAGGAGCTCGTCCTGCATATTCATGCGGGTAAAGGCGTCAAGGGCGCCCAAAGGCTCGTCAAGCAAAAGCACCTTGGGATTGTTTACCAGCGCCCGCGCCAGCGCCGCCCGCTGAGCCATGCCGCCTGAGAGATGGTGGGGGTAGGATTTCTCAAACCCCTCAAGCCCCACAAGCCGAAAGAACTCAGGGATGCGGTCTTTTTCCCGCTTGTAAACCCCCCGCGCCCTAAGCCCGAAGGCGATGTTCTCATAGATAGTTTTCCACGGGAACAGGGTCGGGTCCTGAAACACCAGCCCCCGCTCGTGCCCGGGGCCCCGTATTTCCGCGCCGTCAAGGGTGAGGCTTCCGCTGTCCGCGGCGATAAGGCCGGCTATGAGGCGCAGGAGGGTGGATTTCCCGCACCCTGACGGGCCGATAAGGGAGATGAACGCGCCCGGGTTAAAGGTGAGGCTTATATGGTCCAGTACCACTATGTCCGGCGCGTCAGCCTGGGGAAACCCTTTGTTTATGTCCCGTATCTCAATAGCGCCCGCAGGGTCCCGGGCTTGATTGCTGCCTGTTTCCGACATTCCCTTTGCTCCTCTCTTCTCCTTTGGTTCTGTTCAAGCGCGGCTCCTGCCGGCACTTTAATTGATAAAGTTCATATATTTAATAGGAATATAGCGCTTATAAAACACAGAGTCAAGTAGGTTACAGAAAAAAATAGTTATTTTTTAGAAGAAATGTTCCGGCGCATAAAAGCCGCTGAAAGAGGCGCGGAAGCGCCGGTAAAAAAGCCCTCCAAATTCTCTTCAAGAGGCGCGGAAGCGCCGGTAATTTTTTAATATACCAACAGAGCGCGGTACAAAAACCGGTTATTTTGGAACCAACAAAACGCCTGCCGGAGCCGCCGGCAAAGGGCGCGGCGCAGGAAGCCTTTAGGGGCGGCACGGAGGGCAACCGAAGGCTGTTCCCTTACGCCAAGTTCGCAAAAGAATACGCGAAACATGAAGCGCCGGTAAAAAAGCCCCCAAAAACTCTTCAAAGAGGCGTGAAGCGCCGTAAAAAAATAGGGCGCGGACGAACAATCCTGCGCCGCGCCCTTTGCCGGCGGCTCCGGCAGGCGTTTTGTTGGTTCCAAAATAACCGGTTTTTGTACCGCGCTCTGTTGGTATATTAAAAAATTACCGGCGCTTCGCGCCTCTTTGAAGAGTTTTTGAGGGAACCAGTTCCCCCAAACCCCCTAAAGACTTCCTGCTTCGCGCCCTTCCGCTTGCGAAGTCCGCTGAAGCGCCGCTTCAAGAAAGCACTGCACCAGAAACCCGACCTGCCTGCCGTACCTTGTGCCGTTAAAACAGCTACAGGCTGCTATGGGGAGAAAAGTATTTATTTTTAACGCGGATTTTCGTATACTTATTTAAAGAGTATACGCACTTTTGAAAACGTGGGGCAGAGAAGGGGTACTCTCCAATTCCTGCCGCGGAGATGATAATGAACGAAGACCCTGATATAAAAGACTGTTCAGCGCTGATGTGCGGCCATCTGCCGGCCCTGCGTAATATACTGAAGCTCACCCAAGAGAAAACAGCTGTTTTATGCGGAACCTCCCGCGTGAAGATAATCCAGTACGAACACAAAGTCTCCAAGGTAACAAAGGCGGTTCTTGTGGCGCTAATTACTTATTTTTCAATGCGGCCTAAAACCGCCCAGTACCTGCGTACCGTAGGGCTTTATAATAATAAGTTTGTCCGGTCTTTCGGCTTCAGAGAAGAAATAATCGCCGCTGTCATAGACCGTAACATCAACGGAGACGCGCCGTGAAGGAACGGGCGTTTTATATCCAGTGGCATTTTATGAATACCTGCAACCTGCGCTGCGAACATTGTTATCAAGAAGGATATCACTTTCATAATCTTGAACTGGACAGCCTGCTTCATATTGCAAGAGAAATCTCACTGTCCCTTGAAAAATGGAATATGCAGGGGCGGCTTTCTTTAACCGGCGGGGAACCGTTTATGAGTCCCTATCTGTTCGACCTTATGAACCATATCGAACAAGCGAAACAGATAACCCAGTATGATATTCTGACCAACGGAACGTGCATAGATGAGCCCTCCATGCGGCGGCTCAAAGCGTATCGGAAACTGAAGCAGGTTCAGATTTCCCTTGACGGGGCGGACCGGGCTACCCATGACCGTATTCGGGGAGACGGCGTGTATGATACGGTCATTGAGACCATCCGGCGGTTAAAACAAACCGGAATAGAAGTTTCCCTTATGTTTACCCTCATGCGCCGGAATATGCAGGAGGCAGTGGAGGTGATTGATTTCGCCGAAGCCTGCGGGGTAAACGCCGTAACCGTGGAACGGGTAACCCCCTGCGGCAATAGCTCCCTCAAAGATATGTTGAGTCAAGAAGAAGTCAGGGACGTCTATACCATGATAACCCGCCGGGCAAACCGCGTCTCTCCGGCGCTTACGGTACGGCGCCTGCGTCCGCTGTGGATACATACTGAGGCGTTGAATACCTGCGCTGGCTCCAAGATAGGCGGCTTTTGTCCGGTGGGCTTCACCTCAATGGCGATTCTGTGGGACGGGACCGTGCTGCCGTGCCGCAGGCTGAACATTCCCATCGGCAATGCGCTTCATGAACGACTGTTTCGTATATGGTATAACAGCGATGTCCTCTGGCGTATCCGGGACAAGAATAATCTGCAAGGGAAATGCCGCGGCTGTACCTATATCAACCGTTGCGGCGGCTGCCGGGCAATAGCATACGAAACAACCGGCGATTATATGGGAGAAGATGTCCAATGTTGGATATGAAGACGTTTTACAAGCGTAATGATACGATTGTGATAAGAAAGCTGGGCGGGAAACAATGGGCGCTGAACATGGAGACCGGCAGCGAGTACGTTCTTAATGAAACTGCCTACGATATGCTTGAGGTATTATCAGCGCGGCATACAACAGAAGAGCTGGTTTCGGTAATTGGCGGCTGGTATGACGCGCCGACCTCAGTGCTTACCAGAGACTGCGAGGCGTGGCTGCAAGACGCCCTTGAAAAGGGGCTTGTGGATAAAACGTGACGGCCAGCACAGTACGCTGGCCTGCCAACATACTATTTTTTAGGAGGTCTTTTATGAACCAAAACAAGACTCAGGCTGTGGAAGCACCGGCAATTTCTTCCAAAAAACACTATGAGGCGCCCTGCATTATCGAATCCTCAGAGATGACTTTTACCGAAAGCGTCTGGGAAGATTTTAGCCAGGGCGCATGGTGCTTCGGGTGCACGAACTGCAACTGCAACTAGAGCCGTGAGGCGGCGGATGGAAACTTCAGGGTAGGAACGCCTTCTCTGAGGTTTCTGTCTTTTATGGCGGTGTACAGCAATGGATATTATTGACGCCCACGTTCATATAGGGATACCGGAACAGCGGGACACGGAAACAAAGCCGTTATCCTTTGATCTTTATAATGAGTATGCTGATTTTCTAAGATGTATGACGCGCTGCGGCGTGGCGCAGGCGGTTATCTTTCCTATTCCGCACAAAGATTTTAATACTGAGAGTTCAAATGAATATATCCTTGAGGCGAGTATACAATCAAAGGGGCGCTTTATTCCGTTTTGCAGGATCGACCGTAATCTGGAAAAAAACCTGCAAAGCGGATTCAAAGGGGTAAAGGTACATCTTGTCTATGAAGACCTTGAAATAAACCGCATAAAACGGGAACTTGAGCTTATAGAAGCCTATCAGGTCCCGTTACTCCTCCACGCGAAATTTAAGAACAAAATACCTCAGGTAAAAGAAGTACTGAAGTACGCCCCGCATCTCTCTGTGATCCTCGCGCACATGGGAAGAGGGCATATCAATACAGACGAGGGGATTGTGGAAAACGCCGAGGGGCTTAAAAAATACAGCCGCGTTTTTTTTGAGACTTCCACGGTAAAGGATACCGCGCCCCATGTCAGTAGCATAAATAAAGTATGCGCGATACTAGGGGGGAGCCGGATTATATTTGGGACAGACT
>JAITHF010000022.1 GCA_031280115.1 Spirochaetaceae bacterium
AAAAGGTATGCCGATTTCCACAAGGTCAGTGCCGGCGTCTATCATGGCCAGAATAAACTCCTCGCTCTTTTCGATGTTCGGGTCCCCGGCAGTCAAAAAGCCGATAAACGCCTTGCCCCTTTTGAAGGCGTTCCCTATCCTACTCATGGACAGCCTTCCCGCGATACCGCGCAATGGCGGCCACGTCTTTGTCCCCCCGCCCCGACAGGTTGACGATAATAATCTGGTCCCGCCCCAGCGCCGGCGCCAGCGCCCTTGCCCGAGCCACGGCGTGGGCGCTCTCCACTGCCGGAATAATCCCCTCGGTTCTGGCCAGATACTCAAAGGCCGCCACCGCCTCCTCGTCAGTAACCGCCGCATACTCAGCCCTGCCGGTATCATAGAGATAGGCGTGTTCCGGCCCGACCCCCGGATAGTCAAGCCCTGCGGACAGGGAATACACCGGCGCGATCTGCCCCTCGCTGTTCTGGCAGAAATAAGACTTCATGCCGTGAAACACCCCGACGCTCCCCTTGGTAATCGTGGCCGCGTGGCGGTCAGTGCCAATCCCCTGCCCCGCGGCTTCGCAGCCGATAAGGCGCACCTCCTTGTCCGGTATAAACGCATGAAAAACGCCGATAGCGTTGCTTCCGCCGCCTACGCAGGCGATTATGGCCGCAGGAAGGCGGCCCTCTTGACGGAGTATCTGCTCCCGGGCCTCCCTGCCGATGACGCTCTGGAAATCCCGTACCATAAGGGGGAACGGATGGGGGCCCATGACAGACCCAAGGACGTAATGGGTGTCATGCACCCGCCGGACCCACTCCCGCATGGTTTCGTTCACCGCGTCTTTGAGGGTTTGGGTGCCGGAAGTAACCGGATGCACCAGAGCGCCGAGAAGCTCCATGCGGTACACGTTGAGGGACTGGCGCTCCATGTCTTCTTTGCCCATAAACACCTCGCACTCAAGCCCCATGAGCGCCGCGGCGGTGGCAGCGGCGACCCCGTGCTGGCCCGCGCCGGTTTCGGCGATGATTCTTGTTTTGCCCATTTTCTTCGCAAGGAGGGCCTGCCCCAGGACGTTATTAATTTTGTGGGACCCTGTGTGGTTAAGGTCTTCCCGTTTCAGATAGATTTTGGCGCCCCCCAGGTCAGCGGTCATTTTTGCCGCGTAATAGAGGAGGGAGGGCCTTCCGGCGTACTGTTTGAGCAGGCCGTCAAGTTCGGAAACAAAGCGCGGGTCCGCCTTATAACGGCAGTACGCTCTTTCAAGGGAATGTATCTCGTTCATCAATGTTTCCGGTATATACTGCCCTCCGTAGGGTCCGAACCTGCCCGGGCGGGTTTCTGTTTTTTCCATTTTTTCCATTTTTTCCATTTTTTCCATTGGTTCAATCGTTTTAATTGTTTCAATCGTTTCCATAATGCAAAAGACCATACTGTTTATTTATCCCTCTGTCAACCCTCTTTCTCCCGTCCCAATCCGATTTGCCGGGGCGCAAGGCCCCCTCCAAAACCCCTGTGAACGCGCCGCGCTATGAGCCGCGGGGGGCTGTGGAGGGTTGTCAAAGCGCGGTGAAGGACTCAAGGGTTTCGACCATGCTTTCAAGGGACGCGCAGGGGGACGTCAAGGTTTCCATGCCGTACTTTGCGGCGGCTTTGGCGGTTTCCCCGCCTATGCAGAGGGCTTTATACGCTTTGAGGCTTCCGGCGCCGAAGGCTGACGCAAAGCCCTCAACGGTGGAAGCGCTGGTAAAGGCGACCCAGTTCAAATTTTCAAGCAGGAGCTCCCGGTACGCCGGGTCTTCATACCGGTTAAGAGGGCGGGTGTCATAAATGGGAACGTCCAGCACCGTATGCCCGGCGTCAAGAAGGGGAGCGGTAACGCCGCCGGTTCCGATGCGGGAGCGGGGGATAATGATGCGCTCCCCGGCTTTCGCGGCCAAGGCAAGTTCCCGCCCCAGGTCAGCGCCGGTGAAGCGCCGGGGCATGAGGTCCGGCAGTATCCCCCGCTCTTCAAGGGCCGCCCCTGTGGCGCTCCCGATAACGCCGAACTTAAAACCGCTCAGACGCCGTATGTCTTTTCCCGCGTCTTTGAGTTTCTGGAAAAACACGGCCACCCCAAAGGGGCTGGTAAACACGAGCCAGCCCCCCCCTTCTTCGAGCAGCCCCGGAAGTTCCGGCGCCGGAAGGGGCACGGTCTCGATGGCCGGTATGGACACTGCCTCGGCGCCGCGGCTGTACAAGAGGTCTTGCAGCCTTGAGCCGCGACCTGCGGGCCGGGTTACCCCCACGCGGACCCCCCAAAGGGGCTTTGCTTCCACCCAGGAGAGCGCCGGCGCAAGGCCGCATACCTTGCCTATGATGATGAGCGCCGGAGTCTTCACCGGCGCCGCGGCGAGGGCGGACACCGGCGCGGTTAGTACCTGCTGTTCGGCGGTGGTTCCTCGGACAATCACGGCCCCGGGGGTGTCAGGGTCAAGCCCGGCCCCAAGGAGGCCGGAGCAGACCTGTTCCAGCGCCGCGCCTCCCATGAGAAAGATAAAGGTGCCGCCGGCTTTCACCAGCGCGGCATAGTCAATAGCCCCGGCCCCGCCGCGCCCGCTCCTGCCGGTAATGATGTGTACCTGAGACGAGTAATCCCGATGGCTTACCGGTATGCCCGCGTATGCCGGCGCGGCAAGGGCGGAGGTGACTCCGGGCACCACCTCAACAGGAATACCCAGGGCCCTGAGCCAGGCCATCTCTTCGCCGCCCCTGCCGAACAGGAAAGGGTCCCCCCCTTTAAGGCGCGCCACCTGTTTGCCTTCGGCGGCTTTTTCCGCCAGTATCCGGTTAATAGCGTCCTGACTCATCGCGTGGGATCCGGCGCGTTTCCCTACATACACGATCTCCGCCTGAGGGGGGATACGGGACAGCACCCCTTTTCCAAGGAGGTTGTCAAACAGCACCACCTCCGCCCCGCGCAGCGCCTTGTCAGCCTTGAGGGTCAAGAGCTCCCCGTCCCCCGGGCCCGCGCCGATAAGCTGCACCCTGCCGCGCTTCCCTTGGGAACGGGCCCGGAGGGTGAGGGCGAGAATCTTCCCCAGATACGGGGCCTCCCGAGGCGCCCCTGTTATGGCGCCGGTTATGGCCGCATCCGAATCTTCCGGCACATACATACCCGTCAAAGAGAGTATGCCTTGGGCAATCACCGCGTAGGCCGCGATAGGCGCGGTACACCCGCCGTCCAAGGCTTTCACAAAGGCCCGCTCAGCGGAGGAACAGAGGCGGCTCTCCGGATTGTCCAGCGCCGCCAGAACCTCCGGCAGCTCCCTGTCCCGGGCGGTTACTGCCAGCGTCCCCTGCCCCGCGGCGGGGATAATCTCCTCCGGCTCAAAGACCCGGTACGCCCGCTCCGCAAGCCCAAGGCGGATAAGGCCCGCCATTGCCAGCACCAGCCCCCCGTAATATCCTGCGTCAAGTTTCGCAAGGCGGGTCAGCACGTTCCCCCGAATATCCGCGACAGGCCAGTCAGGGAAGAGGCCGGCAAGCTGGGCCTTCCTGCGCCTGCTTGAACAGCCCAGGGGCGCGGAAAAATCAGGCGCCCCCTGCCCCGCCGGCAGGACAAGCGCGTCTCTGGGGTCTTCCCGGAGGCTGTACGCGCCGATCGCCAGCCCGCAAGGCATCTCAGGGGGGATGTCCTTCAAGCTGTGAACCCCAAGGTCTATCCGGCGTTCAAGGAGCGCCGCGTCAAGCTCCTTCACGAACAGCCCCTTGCCGCCTGCCCGGTCAAGGCGCTGTTCCAGAAGCAGGTCCCCAGAGGTCTTCATGGTTATATGCGTCAGCGCCGCGCCTGCAAAGGCGGCGCCCAGCAGGGCGATAATCTGTTCGGCCTGCGCCGCCGCAAGGGGGCTTTCCCTGCTCCCCACCCGCAGGGACAGGTTAGTGAAAGGGGTACTCATCGGGGACAGCCTTTCCTTGGGGGAGGATGCCTTCGGCGTCAAGCCGTTCAAGGATAAAGGATTGGTCAAACACCCGCGCCAGGCCCGCGCCTTGGGCGCGGGTGAAATACAGCGTGATTTTAAGGGACCTTCTGGGCCGGTCACTGTTGCTTGACAGGGTGTTCTCCGCTTCCCGCTGGAATACCGTAAAATAGGGGTTGTCCCCCTTGAACTGGTATCCGGCCTCGATAACCGGAAACGCCCGGGCGTTCACCGAAAAAGACACCTGCCCCCATTCGGTTTTGCCCTTAACGGCGCCGTAGGCCCGGCGGGCTTTCGCCGGCGGGAGGCTGAGGTTCCCCGCCTCGAAATCGGTCCGGTAGCGGGCGAGGGCATCGCTGAAGGCCCGGCGGTTTTGGCGGTTCCAGAATTGGCGGTAGGTTACGGTCTCGTAGGTAAACTGGAGGTACGCAGTGTCAGTACGGGGGTCAAACACCACTGGCACGGCCTTCTCGGTCAAGCCTTGGGAAAAGAACTTGTCAAACGAAACCGAAACGGATCCAAGGGTAAACGGGTCAGCGTCGGCAACCATGTCAGGGTTTGGCGGGGCGCCGGCGCAGGAAACGGCCAGGGCGCACGCGGCTATCAGGGCTGCTGCGGGTATACGGTGGTGCATAGTTATACCATAGACGAAGGCGCGGCGGATTGCAACGCAGCCGGCAGGGCCCCCCTTTTATACACAGGCCGCGCTGAATGATGAAGAAGGCGCGGCAAGCTCGCTTTGGGCCTGGATGATACGCAGTTCTTTGGAGCCCCCGGCAAACGTGGCCTGCATAATGCCGTACACCGAGGCGGCGGTCATCTCAAGCGCCTGTTTTACGCTGCCGGTTTCAAGGTAGCGGGAGAGGAACACTGCGGCGGTCAGGTCTCCTGAGCCGGCCATGCCCGCGGGGAAGGGGAACTCAGGGGTGCTGATGCGATACAGGGCGCTTCCGTCTGAGGCGATCATCTCAATACGCTCTTGAGGGGGGATTTTTTCGGTTGTAAGGGGGCTTATGCCGTCGCGGAAACTGGTAACAAGCACCACCTTGGGCCCCTGTTCATGCGCCGCGGCAACGGCGTCTTTGGTTTTGGCAAAGGTTGAGGTGTCAAGCCCGGTCAGGGCCTCAAGTTCAAACTGGTTGGGGGTAATAATGTCCGCAAGGCCGATAACGCTGCGCTTAAAAACCTCCAGTATCCCGGGTTTGACATAAAAGCCCCGCCCCAGGTCCCCCATGACCGGATCGCAGCAGTACAGCGCCGCAGGGTTGGCGTCCTTGACCCGCCGCACCGCGTTCATCACGGCGCCGCCGATTTCAGGGGCGCCCATGTAGCCTGAGAGCACTGCGGCGCAGTGATGCAGGACCCCCCGTTCCGCAAGCCCCTGAACCAGGTCTTCTGCCAGGTCCGCGCCGAGGGCCTGCCCGCGCCAGGCGCCGTAGCCGGTATGATTGGAGAATTCCACCGTATTGATTGCCCAGACTTCGTGTCCGAGGCGCTGGAGGGGGAACGCAGCGGCGGTGTTTCCTGCGTATCCGTATACCACATGGGATTGAATTGATAAGACAGCCATAGAGAGGTACCTTCCTTGGGCGTGGTGTTGTATAGTAGAGGGAACGTCTGGGCGCACGGCCCGGCTGTTCCGGTCTTGAGGGGGTTATACACCCAAAACCGCCCCTTACTCAACCCCCCAGCCGAAGGCTGTTTCAGGTGCTTCTCGCGGTGCGAGGGTTTGCACGTTTAGTCACAACCCCGAAGCGGCGCCTCAGCGGAATTCGATAGCGCACGGGCGCGAGGCAGGAAGCCTTTAGGGGTGGGTTTGGGGGAACTGGTTCCTCCAAATTCTCTTAAAAAGCGCAAGCGAAGCGCAGCGCATAAAAAAGCCTCCAAAAAGCCTGCACAGGGCGCATTTGGGGCAGGCTCAACAGGCAGGCCGGAGCATACAGCACCATCCCGCAACAAACCGTATGCTATGCTTGAATATACCATCAAACGGCAGATAAAAAAGTCTGTATTTGAC
>JAITHF010000052.1 GCA_031280115.1 Spirochaetaceae bacterium
TTTTCTTGACTGCAAAATAACTTTTCTTGACTGCAAAATAACTTTTCTTGACTGCAAAATAACTTTTCTTGACTGCAAGAAAACTTTTCTTGACTGCAAGAAAACTTACTTTGCTGGCAAAAAAACCGGTTTTTGTACCGCGCTCTGTTGGTATCGTATGAATTTATCGGCGCTTCGCGCCTCTTTGGGAAGAATTTGGGGGCTTTTTTACCGGCGCTTATTGTTTCGCGTATTCTTTTGCGAACTTCCCGTAAGGGAACAGCCTCCGGCTGCCCCCAAACCCCCCGGCAGCGGCTTCCTGCGCTGCGCTGCTAACGCCTGCGAATTCCGCTGAGGCGTTACGTCAAGCAAGCCCTGCACCGGAAACCCGGCCTGCCGTAGCTTGAGTCACGAGAACAGCCTCCGGCTGCCTATATCCCTTCTGTAACCCATGCCTTCAAAACGGACGGCCCCCAGGGCTTGATAGGCCCGTTCGCACGCGCCGCTGTGGTCCGCGCCCCAAGCGGATACGGTAAGAACCCTGCCGCCTGAAGTGTACAGCCCGCCTGCCCCGGCTTTCGCGCCGGCAATAAAAAGACGGGCGCCGGTACGGGCTAATTGTTCCCGGTCTATGGTTATCAGGTCCCCCGCGCGGGAGGCACCGGGGTAGCCTTGGGCCGCCGCAACCGGCGCGCATACCGCACCGGTCTTCCATAGGAGCGGGAAACCCGCAAGGGTATGATCCAAAATGGACGAACAAAGGTCAGGAAGGTCAAAATCCATGAGCGGGACCACCGCCTGCGTTTCAGGGTCCCCAAGGCGCGCGTTGTATTCCAAGAGGTAACAGCGGCCCTCCGCAACCATAAGGCCGAAAAAGATAAACCCCCGGTAATCAAAGCCTTCCTGCTCCATGCCCCGTAAGGTGGGCTCTAAGACAGCAGCCGCAAAGTCCTCCCCGGCAGCGGCGGAGAAACCCGGCGCCGGCGCCACAGCGCCCATGCCGCCGGTGTTCGGCCCTTGCCCGCCTTCAAAACGCTGTTTGTGATCCCTTGCCGGTATAAAAGGGCGGACAGCCCCGCCCTTCCCAGGGGACACGCTCGCCGCCGCCAGAACAGACACTTCTTCTCCCGCAAGAAAATCCTCAAGGACCACCGCCTTTCCCGCCCCGCGGAGGATACCCTCTTGCATAAAAGCGCCGAGCGCCGCTTCCGCTTCAGGATACCCGCGGGTAATGACAACCCCCTTGCCCGCGGCAAGGCCGTCGGCTTTGACAACCAGCGGGCGCTCTTTATTATGCCGGAAATGTTCCGCCGCATACCCGGCCGCCTCCTCATAATCCGCGAAACTGGCGCTTTTTGCCGTGCGGACCCCGTACTTTTTCATAAAAGATTTGGCGAAAACCTTGCTCCCTTCAAGCCGCGCCGCCGCTTTGCCCGGCCCTATGATCCGAAAGCCCGAAGAGCGGAACCGGTCAACAATGCCGGCGGCAAGGGCATCCTCCGGGCCTACGATAATAAGGCCGATATTCTTCCGGCAGGCGAAGGAAAGAAGCGCGTCCTGCCCTTGGGGGGAAATATAATCAGAATGCTCAGGCGCGTTTTCGCACCGGCCTTCCTGTTCAATGCCGCCGTTTCCCGGGGCCGCGTATACTCTGGAAACCCTGGGGGACTGGGCGGCTTTCCACGCAAGCGCGTGTTCCCGCCCTCCTGAACCGATAACTAATACATTCACAATGATTTAGTATAGCATGCCGGCGTAAAAAGCAAAAGCGCCGCCGGACAGGGGCCCCGGACCTTGCGGCCCCTTCCTGCTTATGCTATGGTTATGGCTATGGAACTCGCTATTATAGGGTACAATCCCGCAGGCGCATGGAAAAAAAACGCCCGTACCATAGAGGAGCTTTTAACCTGCCAGAATACCGGCGGGCTTACATGGATACTGGTAAACAAGGCGGAAAGCGGGCCTGAGATAAACGCCCTTGCCGATACTTTTGGGATTCACCCGCTGACGGTGGAGGATATTCTTGATCCTGAGCAGCGCCCCAAAGCCGAGGAGTTTGACACGTATCTTTTTATCAACATGAAGGCCGCCGCATTTCCCCCAAACGCCGCAGCCGAAACTAAAACAACCGGAGCCGAGCCGGAATTCGATCAGATAAGCCTTATTATGACCAAAGACACGGTTATCACGTTCCAGCAGGCAGGGGGCTTTTCTTTTGAAAGCATAGAGCGCAGGATTCTCAATAATATGGGGCGGATTAGGCGGATGGGAACCGATTATCTGGGGTATGTGATTATGGATATGGTGGCAGACACCTTCTTTCAGGCGCTTGACAGGCTGGAAACGCGGCTTGAGGACTTTGAGGACCGGGCGCTTGATGAGAATGACCCGTCTCTGATTTCAGACCTCCAGCAGGTAAAGCAGGCCCTCCTGCGGACGCGGCGGGTTATCTGGCCCCTGCGGGAGAGCGTGGCCATGCTGCTGCGGCTGGATTCAAACCTCATCCGTGACGACCTTGCGCCTTTTCTCAAGGACCTGCATGATAACGTGATGCAGGCCCTTGAAACGGTGGAAACCTATCGGGAGGTTCTTGCCGGCGTCATGGAGGTAAACCTGTCGGCCCTCTCAAACCGCATGAATAAAGTGATGAAGGTGCTGACCATTATTTCAACCATTTTTATCCCCTTGACCTTCATCGCCGGCGTATACGGCATGAATTTTACCTATATGCCTGAACTGGATTCGCCCTATGCCTACCCTCTCATCTGGGGAATTATGACGGTTATCGCCGCAGGGATGCTTATCTTTTTCAAGCGGAGGCGCTGGATATAAGGCGGGGCGCGGCTTTTCCGCGTTGAGCGCCCTTTGAGCGCCGGTTACGGATACAAAATGGATAAAAATGGAAAAAAAATGGATGAAAAAATGGGGGGA
>JAITHF010000056.1 GCA_031280115.1 Spirochaetaceae bacterium
CTTTCTTGACTACAGGAAAACCTTTCTTGACTACAAGAAACTTTTTCTTGACTGCAAAAAACTTTTTCTTGACTGCAAGAAACTTTTTCTTGACTGCAAGAAAACTTTTCTTGACTACAAGAAAACCTTTCTTGACTACAAGAAAACCTTTCTTGGCTACAAGAAAACCGGTTTTTCTGCCGCGTTCTGTTGGTATATTAAAAAAATTATCGGCGCTTTCGCGCCTCTCTTAAGAGATGTGGAGGGTCATAGACCCTCCACGCCACCCCTAAAGGCTTCCTGCGCCGCGCCTGTGCGTTATCTAAGCGCGATGAGGCGCCGCTTCGGGGTTGTGACTAAACGTGCAAACCCGCTCGCCGCGAGAAGCACCTGAATCCCCCGCAGGGGGTAAAAATATCCTGCGCGGTGTATATAATATGATACAGAGCGCGGGGCATAGCCGGCGCCGCGCCTTTTGAACCAGCGGATAAAGCGCGATAATCCGGTGAATACTATGGTTCCTCCGCCTTTTTTCTGAAAATAGCGCGTATGGCACGGCTATTGCTTTAATAAAAAAAGAAAAGGACACGCTCCCGTGGAGGACTTATGCGTAAAACAAAGACCTATTCTGATGAAGGCCAAGACGCTTTGCAAACCTATCTTGATGAGATAAAACATATTCCCCTGCTCAATGCCGGGGAAGAAGCAGCGTTGTCAAAAAGGATTAAGGCAGGGGACAAAGCCGCGAAAGAACAGCTTTTTAAGGCCAATTCGCGGCTGGTTATCAAAATAGCCCGAGCCTATGCCGCCTCCGGAACCGCGCTCCTTCCCGATATTATTCAGGAAGGCAATATCGGCCTTATGCGGGCAGTAGAAAAATATGACCATACCAAAAATGCCCGTTTCTCAACCTACGCCGGCTTATGGATACGCCAGTATATAAGCCGGTTTCTGGCAAGCCAGCAGCGGGGCATCCACCTGCCCCACCGGAAAGAAGAGTGCCTGCGGAAGGTGCGGAAAATAGAGCAGGAACTCAGCCAGACCCTTATGCGGGAGCCCTCGGCGGAGGAGGTTGCAAGGGCGCTCAATATGGCCCCGGAGGATATAACCACCCTCCTTAACAGAACCAGCGCGTCTTTGTCTTTTGAGACAGAAAGCGCCAATGAAACCCTGCCGGTGATTGAGATGTATGAGGACTATACCTACAACCCTGAAGAGGAGTTTTTTAAGCGCTTTTCCCAAGACAGCGTGGCCCAGATACTCAACCGGTTAAAGTCCCGGGAAAAATGGGTGCTTATCCATAGGTACCAGATAAACGGCTGTAAACGCTGTACCTTGCGGAACCTGAGCGACAAGATGCGGGTATCTCCTGAAACGGTGCGGCAGATTGAAAACCGGGCGCTCAAAAAAATGTACCTCTATGCCAAAGAGTTCAAAGAAACTCTTAACGCAATCTAGCCAGCCTGCGGCTGTTTCAACGGCATATCGTAGAGGCGGTGCGGGTTCGGGGCGCAGTGCCCTCGCATGGCGCGGCGTACGCGCTCAAAGCAGGAAGCCTGTTTAAAACCCCCGCAAGGGGGCGCAGGGGAGGACGCCTTAGAACAGGGGGATTTGGGGCTGAGGCAGGGGTTTGCGTTTCTTTTGAGGGCTATCCAGATGGCCGGCAGAGCCGGGAACAAGGGGTTCAAGGTCATTGAAAAAGCGGCTTTTTTTTAGTTTTATAGTTTTTCCGGCTGCCCCGCGCGCGCCGTGAAAGGCCCGCCGCTCTTCAGTATAAGAAAGGTATAAGCCGGTTTTAGCCCTGGTCATGGCCACATAGAGAAGCCGCTTTTCTTCCGCAAGCGCCTCTTCCGAAAGGATGGGGGAATCAAAAGAAAAAGCCCCCGTAAAAGGCAGTATGCCTTCTTCAAGGGCCGGCACAAACACGTGCTCGAATTCAAGGCCCTTGGAAGCGTGGATGGTGATAATCCGTACCCCTTCGCGGCGCGCCTCAAAGCCGCTCTCCCCGCCGCTGAGGGCAAAAGCGTCAAGAAACGCCTCAATGTCCGTATACAGCGCCGCCATGTCCAAAAGCCTTTGCGGGCACCCAGGCGGTTCCCCCGCCTTTTTAAGCCGGTCCCAGACCTCCTGCGCCGCTTCAGACGGAGGCCGCGCCGCGCCGCGCCGCTGATTGTCCCGCAGGGCTTGCAGTATACGCGCCGCCGGCCCGGCCTCCCACCAGGGCTTTTCGCCGGAAAGCGCGCAGGGAATCCCGTAAACCCCCAGAGCCTTGACAAAGGGCCCCGCCAGCTTCAACGTCCGCAGCAGTATGGCGCAGGAGTCTAAGCCTGTGAGTTCAAGCCCCGCATCCCGGTCCCGCGCCTGCTCAAAGGGGCGCCGGTCAAGAGCGTAAAAAGAAGTGCCGCCGATAAGGCGGGCGATACGCCGGGCAATGTCCCGGGCTTCGGCGTTTTCGTGGGGATACCCGCAGGAAAAGACCCGCGCCGGCGCGGAGGTTCCCTGCAAGGGCGCGCCTGTAAGCCTGCAAGCCGCGTCAATGACCGGTCCGGCGCACCGGAAACTCCGGCTTAAATGAAAAGCCGCCGCATCAGGATAATCTTGGACGAACCGGTCCATAAAGCGCTTGTCTGACCCGCGGAAGCCGTATATGGACTGGTCCGGATCCCCGATGACCCACAGGGATTCCCCGCGGCCCGGGGCTAGAAGCCGGATAAGCGTGTACTGGGCGGCGTTAATATCCTGATATTCGTCCACAAAGATAAAGCGGAACCGGTCCTGACAGCGCCGCAGAAGCGCCGTATCCTCCGCCAGCAGCCGGACGGTCTTGACGATAAGGTCGTCAAGGTCAAGGAGGCGGCCCTGCTGGAGCGCGTCTTGATACCGGCTGTACAGGATTTCCAGACCGTTTTCCGGTTCCGGTATGCCCAGCCAACACGCGCACGGCGCGAGGGCTTGGGGGAGGGACCGCTCTCCGGGCATGAGGAGAAAGCGTTTGCGCGTCTCGATATAGCGTCCCAGACTTTGACGGCCCCTTGGGGCGCTCTTTTCCTCCGGTTCCTTTTTCTCCTCTTTCTCCTCTTTTTTTCTCTTGCTCCCTCTGGCAATAGTCCTAAGGAGGCGGTCCCGCTGGTCGTCTCCCAGTATGGTGAACCCCCTGATCTGTTCCTGTTCCCGCAGGATAGCAGCGCACAGGGAATGGAACGTGGAGGCAGTGCCTCCGGCAAGCGTTTTTACGTTGCGCTGTATCCGCCCGCCCAGTTCCGCGGCGGCCTTGACCGTGAAACTCAAAGCCAGTATACAGGCGGGGTCAACGCCCTGCTGGAGGAGCAGCGCAATCCGCGCCGCTAACGTGGCGGTTTTCCCGGTCCCCGGGCCGGCAGTGATACAAGCGCGTTTTCCGTCGTAACTTATGGCGCGCCCCTGTTCTGGATCCGGTGTAAAGGCCGGTACCGGCTCTTGCCTTGCTTCCGCCCCTTCGGGGTCTTTTATAACGGGGGTTATAGAAGTTAGAGTTATAATAGAAGAAAGGTCTTTTTCTGATTTTTCTGATTTTTCTGAAAGGTCTTTTTTTATAAGCGCAGAATCCGTGAAAATAGAAAGCTCGCCCTGGGCTTTGTCATTTTTCAGAGGTTCGGCGGCGCGGATAATCCCGTATTCCCCATCATAGCCCGGGGTAATGGCCACTTTTCCCTCCCGCATCCGGCCTATGGACGCGGCAAGCAGCTCGCCTGACACCTTCGGGGCGCGGGCCTGCTCAAGCGCGTCAAGCGGCGCCTCCATAAGCAGGGAAAGCTCTGAAGATCCGGCAATAAGCGCGGTATATGCGGCATCGACTTTCTTGGACGCGGCGCCGGCCCCCAAAATCTCGGCCAACAGCTCCTTGAGCGGGATGAGCGAAGCGTAGGGGCGCCGGTTTCCGCCGGAGTTCTCCGGCGTATACGGCGCGTTCTCGTCTACGGGCCGGTTAGAAAGCGCCAGCACTCGGGTCATCACGCCTTGGGTTAGGGGCTTGCGGCACACCGGGCAGACCCCTTTTACCTCGCGGGTTTCCTCCGGCGTGAGGCATACCCCGCAGGCGCGGTGGCCGTCATAATGATACTTGCCCTCTTGGGGAAAAAACTCCACCGTGCCGGCAAGCCGCGCGGGCCCGCCGCGGCAGCGGAGGTCAAGGGCCGCGGCCAGCGCTGGAAGGGACAGAGGCGCGTCAAGGTCGAATATGGTGGCTTCCCGCCCAAGTTTTTCAGGCGAGTGGGCGTCAGAGTTGGAAATAATGGCGAACCGGTCAAGGGATGAGAGCGCCCAGTTCATAGGCGGGTTGGAGGAAAGGCCGGTTTCCACCGCGAGGATGCGCGGCGCCATGTCCCCATAACATTCTTCTATAGAATCAAAGCCGGATTTGGCGCCGAGCGCGGAGAACCAGGGAGTCCAGATATGCGCTGGAATGAGGAGGGATCTTTCGTCAGCGTCAAGGAGCATGGCCAAGAGGTCCCGTGAATCAAGCCCCAGTACGGGCCTCCCGTCGGATTCTATCGAGCCTACCCGCTCAAGTTTCCGCTGGAACGCCCCGGCGGCGGTAAAATCAGGCAGTATCACCAGGTGGTGGACCTTGCGGGTCTTCTCTCCCTTTTTATAAATCGTGCTTATCTCGCCGGTAAGGGCGAAGCGCGGAACCGCGCCATGATCTTCGGGCGCAGGAAAGCCGGCGGTTCTCGCGGCGCCGCGCAGGGTGTACAGCCCGGTTTCGGCATCCTCAAGCTGGTTCCGCAGTTCTCTAAGCCACACCGGATGGGTGCAGTCGCCGGTTCCCACAAGGCCGAGCCCCTTGATCCGCGCCCAGTATTCCAGAACCGGCGGGGTGAGGGACGCGCTGGTAGCTCGGGAATAGGGCGAATGGATATGTAAGTCCGCAATGATACGCATAGCGCCACTATAGCCGGCGCGGGAAGAATAGGGAAGGGAGGCGCCGCCTTTGGCCGCGTCCGGTTTGCGGGAAAGGGTGAAAAAAAAATGTGTATTGACACAATTT
>JAITHF010000064.1 GCA_031280115.1 Spirochaetaceae bacterium
ACCGCAGGCAGCCGCTGGTGGGGGGCTTGGGGGAACTGGTTCCCCCAAATTCTTCCCAAAGAGGCGCGAAAGCGCCGATAATCCGTTATACAATAATAATTTATGCAGGGACAGGAAACTTTTTCCGGTGTACGCGAAAGGTTTGCGCGTGTACGCGAAAGGTTTGCGCGTGTACGCGAAAGGTTTGCGCGTGTACGCGAAAGGTTTGCGCGGTAACGCGAAAGGTTTGCGCGTGTACGCGAAAGGTTTGCGCGGTAACGCGAAAGAGTTCCGCGGTAACGCGCAAAGGTTCCGCGGGGACGCGCAAGGTTTGCGCGGTAACGCGCAAAGGTTCCGCGTGAACCGGAAAAACTATTCTGTCCCCGGATAAATCATTAGTATATAACGACTTATCGGCGCTTCGCGCCTCTTTAAGAGTTTTTGGGGGCTCTTTTACCTGCGCTTCATGTTTCACGGCTCTTTGTGCGAACTTCGCGTAAGGGAACAGCCGGAGGCTGCCGGCGCTTCCTGTTTTGCGACTCATAGTGCAAACGACGACTGCTGAAACAGCCTTCGGCTGCCCCCAAACCCCCAGCCAACGGCTTCCTGCCTCGCGCCCTTCCGCCTGCGAATCCCGCTGAGGCGCCGCTTACGGCTGCGCAGGGGGCGGGATATAGGTGTTGAGAAGCAGTTTATAGACCGTGTCAACACTGTCCGCGGCTAAAAGCGCCTGGCGGAGGTCCCGGTTCTTGAGGCGGGCGCTGAAAAAAGACAGGGTTTGCAAATAATAGGCGTGCTGGTTGTACGCCGCGGCTATCATAAAAAGGAGCCGCACCGGTTCATCGTCCAATACCTGAAAATCAATAATGTCCTTCTTGCTTATCCCCACAGAAACTACCAGATCCGTAACCGAGGAAAGCCGGACATGAGGGATGGCTATCCCCTTGCCTATGGCCGTACTCATAAGCTCTTCCCGCTTGATAATCTCCGAAGCGAGCTCTTCGCGGTTTTTTATCTGCGGCGCTGTGGCAAGATTATCCGCCAGGGTTAAAAGCGCGTCCCGCTTCGCCGCGTGGTCCAGAAACACAATCCGGTCAGGCGAAATCACGGACTCAATGTGCACCGCGCCGGTGTGGGGCATAAGGCTGTTGAGGGAAAGCCGCTGGTTGACCCACCGCTCCACCTCAGACTTCTTGAAACGCCACACCGTGCCTATCTTGCCCGCCGGAATCTCCCCCTTCTGGGCCCAGTCGTAAATAGTGCGCTCCGCTACCCGCAGGTATTTGGCTACCTCTTCTATCGTAAGAATGCCGTCGTCTATCATCTCTACGCTCCTTGCCTTACTGTTAGATTAAATATAGCAACAAACGATATGATATGTCAATAAGCGCGTAATTATTCAAAGCGCCCCTTCAAGGGCGCTCTATTTTTAAGGGCGGGCTGTTCCGATAGTAGTAACATATATGAAACACTACACCCTCATCTTTCTATTGTTTCTTGCCGCCGCGGCTTTTCCCCAGACCGCCGCGCAGACCGTTGAAAGCGCCGCCGCCTGGCAGAACTATTACACAGGCAGAAGTTTTGAGTCTCAAAGCCGCATGGAAGACGCCATGCCCTATTACAATGAGGCAGTGCGTATATCCCTTGATGAGATTGGCCGCAGCATATCCGCCGAGAGCTCCTATGTGGTGCTTACCTGGACCTTACAGCGCCAGCGCCGGTACGCCGAGGTCATAAGCTGGGGGGAACAGGGGCTCTCCATGAACGCCGGCAACTACCGGCTTTTGGAGGTTATGGGGGAAGCGTACTTTTATCTGGATGATTATGACCGGTCATTGCGCTGCATGCAGCAGTACAGCGGCGCTGTTTCCCAAGGGGACAGGCTCTCGACAGCCTATTTTTTTATCGGGGAAATCTTTAGGCTCAGAGGGAAATTCCTCCACGCGGACATCGCCTATACCACGGCGGTCCAGATTGAGCCGAATGTCCCGCTCTGGTGGTACAGGCTCGGCCTGGTGCGGGAATCCCTCAAAGAATACCCCCTTGCGGCGGAAGCCTATGAACGGGCGCTCCGCATCAACCCGGCGTACCAGGAGGCCCAGGCCGGCCTTGGCCGGGCGCGGCAGCAGCGGAACTAGCAGGGTTGATGCCTGTCAGCGCGGCGGAGGAGCATCAGGTCGGCAAGGACCAGCGCGGCCATTGCTTCCACCACCGGCACGGCCCGGGGGACCACGCAAATATCGTGCCTCCCCTTAATAAGGATCTCCCGCTCCGCGCCGGTACGGTCGATGGTCTTCTGGGCGCGGGTTATCGAGGGGACCGGCTTAAACGCCACGGTAAATAACAGGGCCATGCCTGTTGCGATGCCCCCTAACACGCCGCCGGCGTTGTTGGTTTCATAACGCGCCGCCGGCGCCTGCGACGGGAGGCGCTCCGCAGTAGGCATGAGCCGGTCATTCTGCGCCGACCCGGTGCTGCGCGCCGCGCCGAAGCCCGCGCCGAACTCGATGCCTTTGGCGGCGCCGATAGAAAGCATGGCGGAGGCGAGGAGCGCGTCGAGTTTGCCGAAGACCGGTTCCCCCAGCCCGGGGGGTACGCCGGTAACCGCGCAGGAGACGGTGCCGCCGGCGCTGTCCCCCTGGGCGCGGAGGGCGCTTATGCGCTCGGCTATCCGCGCCGCGTCCTGCGCGCAGGGAACGCGCAGGGGGTTTGCCTCGGCTTCGTCAAGGCTGAACGCAGGGTCATCCATGCCCGCCGCGGTGATTCCCCCGATCGCGGAGGACCATGCCCGGATAACTATCCCGTACCGGCTCAAGAATTGGGCCGCCACCGCGCCGGCGGCCACGCGGCACAGGGTTTCCCTGCCTGAGCTCCGGCCCCCGCCTCGGTGGTCCCGCAAGCCGTACTTCGCTTCCCATGTCCAGTCCGCGTGCCCCGGGCGGTAGCAGTCTTTGAGATTGTCATAATCCTCTGAGCGGCTGCCGGTATTGCGGACAAGCACCGCAATAGGGGTGCCCAAGGTTTTTCCCTCAAACACGCCGGAAAGGAGTTCCGGCTCGTCCGCTTCGGCTCTGGCAGTTGAGGCCCCGCCGGAGCCCGGGCGCCTCCGGCGCAGGGCGCTGCGGATATGCTCAAGTTCTAACGGCACCCCCGCGGGGCAGCCGTCCACCACGCAGCCCAAAGCAGGCCCGTGGGATTCTCCGAAGGTCGTAACCGCGAAAAGCGTGCCGAACCGGTTTCCCGCCATTTTTCCTTTTTCTCTCTTTCTCTTTTCTCTTTTCTCTTTTCTCTAAGGCCCGATAGTGGTGCCTGTAAAGGGCTTGCCGGTTAAAAGGTTTTTCAGGTTTTTAAGGTCCCGCCCTGCGGCGCATACCACCCTAAGCCCAAGGGCCGCGGCGTGTTTGGCGGCCACAGGGTCAAAGGGCGTGTTCTTCCCCGGAACCCATTCTTCCCCCGTAAGGGCGCGGAAATCATCCCATGAAACCGTTTCCAAAGGCGCGGCCTCCGGGTTTGTTTTGGGGTCAGCAGTATACACCTGCGGGATATTAGAGAGGTTTACCACCTGTTCCGCGTGAAACTTCTCGGCAAGCAGCACCGCGTCGTAATCCGAGGAAAACCCCGGCTTCCAGCCTGCGGCCACCAGCACCCGCCCCTCAAACGAAGGCGCGTTTGCAGGATCGGTGACGACCTCTTGGGGGCAGAAGGGGGCAAAGACCCCCCGCACCAGCTGGGCGTTGAGCCGCGTGGCCATGACCCCTATCCAGTCCGCTTCTTCCGGCGAATACGGGGCGGCCAAAGCCTGATACGCCTTCTGCCATAACCGGGCGGGTGCGCCGCCGCCTACCACAAAGATAAACCGCCGCTTCGGGTCTTCCTCAAGCAGCGCCTGTATAAGGCCCGCGAAGCCCCGCACAAAATCCTCATCCACCGTGTCAGGCGCCACAATAGAGCCGCCCAGGGAAATAACCGTTACCATAGCCTTCCTTTTTATTTTTATTTTTCTTTTTTCTTTTATTTATTTTATTTTTATTTTATTTTCTTTCCTGCGCCTGCGCCTGCGCCGCCCTGTGAACAGCCCTAGGAATAATACGAGAGTTTTTTTTCATACCAGCTGAAGGCCAGGGACACGGCCCAGTTCATGATAAAATAAAATACCCCTGCTATGAAGATGGGCGTCGCCGAGAACTCCCGGGACGCGGCGTTTTGGGCGGCGCGGAACAGCTCAGGAACCCCGATAACCTGGGCCAGGGCCGTATCCTTTACCAGGGTGATGACCTCGTTCCCGGACGCAGGCAGGATGCGCTTGATAACCTGGGGCATGATAATGCGCCCGAAGGTCTGGGAGCCGGTAAAGCCCAGCACCTTTGCCGCCTCATACTGCCCCTTGGGGATAGACTCGATGCCCCCGCGGTAAATCTCCGCGAAATACGCCGCGTAATTTAGGGAAAAGGCGATGATAACCGCGGTAAACCGGTTGTAGGACAGGAGGAACCGGGCTGCGCCCCAGAATGCTTGGGACGAAACAACGCCGGAGAGGGCGTCCGTCAGAAACGAGTAGAGATACTTAGGGGCAAAGTAAATAAAGATAAGCTGTAAGATAAGCGGGGTTCCCCGCATGATTAAAAGATAGAGCGTAACCGCGGCGCGGATAACCGGCTGTTTCGACATCCGCCCGAACGCAAGGGGCATGGCCAGGGGCAGGGAAAAGAGCAGGGTAAGAAAAAATACCTCCAGAGACACCCCAAGCCCCCGGGCCATGAAGCCAAGCATGGGCGGCATAAACCGGTTATACCTTTCAGCCTATTTTATAATAGAGATGTTTGAGCCGAACCATTGGGCGGTTATCCGCTCGACCGTGCCGTCTGCGGCCATTTCTTGCAGGACAGCCCACACCTTATCCGCAAGGGCCTTGTCGTTTTTGCGGAAGCCTATGCCGAACTCTTCCGCTCCGAGGGTTTCATCCAAAATACGGAGGGCTTTGCCGGAGCGCTTGATATTGTCGTTGGCAACCACAAGGTCAATAACCACCGCGTCCACGCCGCCTGCGTCAAGGTCCATAAGGGCGGTGAGGAAGTCTTTGACCTCAACCACGCCGGCAAGCCCGGCTTTGAAATCAGGGGCCCCGTCAATGGCATGAATAGAAGAGGATCCCGCTTGGGTTCCGACGTTCTTTCCGGCAAGGTCTGCCAGCGTTGCGTAGGGGGCGTCGTCTTTGACCACCACAACCTGCGCGTTTTTGAGGTACGGCGGGGAATAGAGGACGTTTGCTTTACGTTCTTCGGTAATGGTGAAGCCGTTCCAGATACAGTCGATCTGCCCGGTATTGAGTTCCTGTTCCTTGGCGTTCCAGTCAATAGGCTGGAGCGCGAGCTCCACCCCTAAGCGGGAGGCAGCTTCTTTTGCAAGGTCAACGTCGTAGCCCACGATCTCATTGGCTTCGTTACGGAAGCCCATAGGCGGGAAGGAGTCGTCCAATCCCATGACCAGCTTTTTTTTGGCAAGCACATTCTGGAGCGAGGCGTCGCCTGATCCAGCCGCCGGCTTCGCCGCTTTCTTGCCGCCGGCGAACATTGCGCCGCAGGCGAAGAGGAGGCAGAGCCCGAACATCATACACCGTTTCATTGTTATATTTCTCCTAACAAGTTGTGTTTTAAAAAGCGTCTTTCAAGGCGCTTTCCAAAGAGACTCTAGCATAAAAAAGAATCCCCCACAACCCCCCGAAGGGGGGTTTCACGTGCTTCTTGCGGTGAGAGGGTCTGCCCCCTGCGGGGGATTCACGTGCTTCTTGTAGCGATAGGGTCTGCGGGTTTAGTCACAACCCACACGCAGCGCCTCAGCGGAATTCGCAGGCGAAAGGGCGCGGCGCAGGAAGCCTTTAGTTGGGGGTTTGGGGGCAGCCGGAGGCTGTTCCCTTACGGGAAGTTCGCAAAAGAATACGCAAACCATGAAGCGCCGGTAAAAAAGCCCCCAAAAACTCTTCAAAAGCGCACGCGAAGCGCAGCGCTCAATAAAGAAAGCCCTTGACCAGACGGGAGGGCGCAGTGTGGCCAAACGGCAAACGGAATTATATAGTATATATGAGTTTATCAAGCCCCTTCCGCCTGAATCCTGCCCTTTTCTAACCTGTTTTCCCCCTCTTTTTTCAGGTCTTTTTCCCGATAGGCCAGCGGGTATACACGGTGCCGCAGGGGGTAATCTTTCCGCGTTAGAGGGGCGCCCCCGCGCCCTGCGGGGGCGCCCCTGCGCCGCACGGATACATCCCCGCGTTGCACGGATACATCTCCGCGCCGTGCGGATACATCCCCGCGTTGCGCGGATACATCTCCGCGCCGTGCGGATACCTCTCCGCGCCGCATGGATACATCTCCGCGTTGCGCGGATACATCTCCGCGCCATGCGGATACATCTCCGCGCTGCGCGGATACCTCTCCGCGCCGTGAAAGCCCCTCTCTGTTCGGTTATGAGCGCTGCGCTGCGCTTGCGCTTTTTAAAGAGAATTTGGGGGAACCAGTTCCCCCAAACCCCCCATAAACGCTTCCTGCGCCGCGCCCTTCCGCCTGCACTGCCCCCTTACGTCCGCGCCCTGCGGATACATCCCCGCGCCGTGCGGATACCTCCTTGCGCCATGAAAGCCCCTCTCTGTTCGGTTATGAGCGCTGCGCTTCGCGTGCGCTTTTTAAAGAGAATTTGGGGGAACCAGTTCCCCCAAGCCCCCCATAAAGGCTACCTGCCCCGCGTCCTTTCGCCTGCGACGTCCGCTGAGGCGCCGCTTGTGGGTTGTGACTAAAATTGCGAACCCTCTCGCTACAAGAAGCACGTGAATCCCCCGCAGGGGGTGACTAAAATTGCAAACCCTCCCGCCGCGAGAAGCGCCTGAAACCCCCTGCGGGGGTTGAATCACCCGCAGGGTGTGCTATACTGTCTTGGTATGTTTTTATTTTGTTTGCCCGCCTTGAAACCGTTAAGGCCGGTGTTGGTGAAAAGCGCGGCGCTCCTCCTCCTTGCAGCGCCGCTTCACAGTACAGGACGCGCCGCGGAAACCGGCGCCCGGTCGGAGTTCGCCTTAGGAACGGTATGCACCGTACAGCTCTACCAGCAGGGGCCGGCAAAACTATACAACGCCGTATTTTCCCGTATTCGGGAGATAGAATACCTTATGAGCGCCGCCATAACCGGTACTGATGTTGACATGATTAACAAAAACGCCGGCATACGGCCAGTACAGGTACGCCCTGAGGTCATCACCGTGCTGGAACGCGCCGTGTATTACGCGGAATTAAGCGGCGGCGCCTTTGACCCCACTGTGGGCCCCCTGGTAACATCCTGGGGCATTGGCACGGAAAACCCCGTGCTTCCTGATCCAGAGTCCCTCAACCGCGCACTGTCTCTGGTGAACTGGCGGGACCTGGTTATTGACCGGCAGCGGAGCCAGGTCTTTCTGCGGAAGCCGGGGATGATGCTGGACTTAGGAGGCATCGCCAAAGGGTACGCTGCGGACGAAGCGGTGCGGATACTGGAAAACGCCGGCGCCGGCGGCGCCATTATCGACCTTGGGGGGAATATAGCCGCCTATGGGGAAAAAAGAGAAAAAAGGGGAAAAGGGGAAAAAGAGGAAACAGCAGGGCAAAGCGCTCCCTGGCGTATCGGGGTGCAGGACCCGCTTGATACCCGCGGCGCCTATATAGGGGTTCTTGAGGTTCGGAACAAGAGCGTCGTTACTTCCGGCGTGTATGAGCGGTACGCGGACATCAACGGCAGGCGCTACCACCACATACTCTCCACTGAGAGCGGCTATCCGGTGGACAACGGCCTCCTTTCAGTAACGGTTATAAGCGGTTTTTCGATTGACGCTGACGCCCTTTCCACCGCGGCGTTTGCCTTGGGCTATGAAAAGGGCGCGGCAATGCTTGATTCCCTTGCTGATACGGAGGGGGTATTTATATTCGCCGACAGAACGGTCCGTTTAACCGCCGGCGCGAAGGGCCTGTTTACCCTGCGCCGCCTGTCCTACCGCCTTATCGGGGAGTTTTCTAAGGCCCTGCGGTCCCGGCCTAGCGTATCCGCACCAGTTCTATCTCAAACACCAGAAAGCTGTTGCCCGGTATGACCCCGTCCCCTATGTCCCGTTCCCCGTAGGCAAGTTCCGGCGGGATAACCACCAGCCGTTTTTCGCCCTGCTGCATATCCAGCACGGTTTCCTCCCACCCCGGGATGAGTTTGCCCACCCCTATCTGCACTTCAAAGGGGCCGCCGTTCACATCGGAGCTGTCAAAGACCTTGCCGGAGAGAAACATCCCCTTATAGGTAAGGGTTACGGTTTTTCCCTTTGCCGGTTTTTCGCCGGCCCCCTGTTTTTGGATGATGTACCTGAGTCCTGAAGGGGTAATCGCGGCGGCAGGGTATTTTGTCTGGATCTGGGCGGTATCCGCGTCCCGTTTGGCTTTGATGCGGGACGACCGGGCGGCCTCGGCCTCCTTCAGGAGCGCGTCAAAGGCCCCTTGGTCAGCTTTGAAGCCGGCGGCGTCCTGCCCGTTGCGGATAATCGTTATTTGCTGTATCCGGTCCCCCTGCTTTACGGCGTTCACCACGTCCTGCCCCTGCACCACCTTGCCGAATACGGTGTGTTTGCCGTCAAGCCAGGGGGTGCTGGTGTGGGTGATAAAGAACTGGCTCCCGTTGGTTCCCGGGCCGGCGTTTGCCATAGAGAGGATGCCCGGCCCGTCATGTTTCAAGGAGGGGACGATTTCGTCGGGGAAGCGGTAGCCCGGGCCACCGCTTCCGTTTCCTGAGGGGTCCCCGCCTTGAATCATAAAATTAGGGATAACCCGGTGAAAAAGGAGCCCGTTATAAAAGGGCCTGCCTTTTGCGGCGGTCATGTTCCCTTCTGCCAGGGCCGCGAAATTGCAGACCGTAAGGGGGGTTTTCTGGTATTCAAGGCGGACCACTATATCTCCTCTCACGGTGCTGATCCGCGCGAAGAGGCCGTTACCCAAAGCGGCATCCCCGGGGGCGCCGAAAGACGCCTCAGCCATAAATACCAAAAGGAAGCCGCCGATGCCTAAAGCGGCTTTGTTTCGGCGGCGGGTTAAAGTGTTATGATAATACGCACACATGGCGCTATCATACCACACCCAGCGGGGCTGTTTCAACACCCGCAGGGTGTTTTAGCGGACGCCGCAGGCGGAAGGGCGCTGCACACGTCGCCTTTATGGGGGGTTTGGGGGGTCTATGACCCTCCAAATTCTTCCCAAAGAGGCGCGAAAGCGCCGATATTTTTTTATATGCCAACAGAGCGCGTCAGGAAAACCGGTTTTTCTTGGCACCAAAACAAAGTTCCGCAGCGCCATACAAAAGAGGCATATTGACAGATAAAACAGGTAAATCATAATTGAAAGAACTGGAGCATCTTATGCCTGCTTATAATTTTATACCTTATAAAAAACCGTGAGGCATAGGGGCGGTTCGCCGCAAAAGGACAAATATGAAAAGAACATTGTTCGTGGTTTTGACAGCAGGGTTTATTTGTTTGGGACATGGATCATTATACGGAGCGGATACGCTTGAAAAGGCCATTGAGAAGCAGGCGGGTTATATAATCAAAAATTCTCCTGAGAATACGGCGGCGGCCATTTTAAACATAAAGTCTGACAGCAAAGTATTGTCTGACTATATTATGGAAAGACTGCCTGATTATGTGGTGGATAACAAGAAAAATATTACTTTTGTCGATAGAAGCAAACTGGACCTCATACAGCAGGAAATCAATTTTCAGTATTCCGGCGAGGTCAGTGACGAAACAATGGTTTCCATAGGGAAAAAAACCGGCGCAGGGGTGATCGGGACCGGCACAATCATCGAAACCGGCAGGGTTTACACGTTCAGTATGAAACTGCTGGATGTTGAAAGCGCCAGAATACTGGGATCAAACAGCGTGCAAATAACCCACGATGAAACAATGGCCGGTTTTATGAGCGGTTCAGGGGTCGCTGAATTGGCGCAGGAAGAAGCCCGGCAAAAAAAACAGGAACGGGAGGCCGCCGTTTCAACCATAAAAGATGTTATGGGCATTTTTTCAACCGGCTTTTATGTAGGGTATTTGGGAGCCTTGAATATACCTATAGGGTTTTCATTAGGGTCAATCAATGAGGGAATCGGCCTTTTTATAGAGACTGGTTTCGGCCCTCCGGCGTTTGACGGGTATGAACATCAAAGCAGTTTATCCTATGACGGAAATATCGTTCAGAACCCGCCCTGGGGATTTACCTATACAAACGAAAACAAGGAGGCCTCGTTCATCTGGGATTTGACCGCCGGCCTTAATATCAATATTATAAAGACCCTGCTCTGGCTCAATCTTGGAGGAGGGTTTGAATATAAACAGACGTATAAATTATTCACTGAAACATCAGCAAGCGGTTCAAATAAGATATGGATAAAAAATGACTCAGATGACTTTAAATTTGCCGTCTCCGCAGGTTTGTATATAAAATTATTGTATTTTTATATTCAAGGAAAATATAAATATATTGCAGGCGAAGAATTTGATACTGCCAATTACGGGTTAAACAATCTGAGCCTTGGCGCCGGCTATGTGTTGAAACTTAATCACAGCAGCTTATTTGCTTGGTAACGGCATCCGCGTCCTCTCTCAGGGATTTTCTATAAAGCCCCCTCAAACCTCCCCCATAAGCGCAGCGTTTGAAACAGCCCCGGGCTGCTTTTATGCCCCGGGCTGCTTTTATGCCCCAGGCTGCCCCGCAGGGGGGCGGCTTGAAGAATTGGAAGAATCAGCGGGGGGAATAGAGATACTTGAAATAATCCATGCTGGTCGAAAGGGTTTTATCGAACTTAGGGAGCGCGGCTTGATAGGACTCCATAGCCCGCCAAAACTCGAAAAACCCCCGGTCCCGGCTGTAGGCGTCGGCGTAAATACGGGTGGCCTCCGCGTCGGCGGCGCCGCGGATGCTCTCGGCTTTCTCATAGGCCGCCGAAAGAATAGACCGGCGCTCGTTGTCCATCCGGCCAAGCCACTCGGCCTTCCGGCCCTCGCCCTCGGAACGGAACGCCTGGGCTATCTGGTTGCGCTCCTTTATCATGCGGGCGTACACGCTTTGGGTAAGCTCGTCTGAATAGCGTATCTGCCGGGCAACCACGTCGATAAGCTCGATGCCGTATTCAGGAACCATCCTGCGGGAACGGGAAAGAATCTCCTCCGCAAGCTGGCGCCGCCCCTTTTGGATAGGGTCCCGGGCCGCGCCGCTCTGTATCAGCGTGGGGATTTGGGCCGCGTCCATGCTGTCCCCTATGCCGAGGCTCTCAGGCGTGGCGGGGCGCTCAAGGATGAGGTTCGAGTTCCGCACGGTCTCCCGCAGATAATTCTCCGCAACCACCGTGCGTACCTCAGAATCAATAATCTCCCCCAGTTTGGAATAGGCCGCGTCAATGGTGGAAATGGACTCGTAGAATTTACGGGGGTCCGAAATCCGCCATCGCGCCGTAATATCCACCCAGATATACTGCTTCTCACGGGTGGGCATGCTCTTCTGCTCCCCGTCCCAGGCCATAATCCGCTTAGGATACCGCACCACTTCGTCGATAAAAGGCGCCCGCAGGTGCAGCCCCGCGTCAGTAACTATCTTGATAATCCGCCCCATCTGCACGATTACCGCCTGTTCCCCCTCGTCAATCACATAGAAGGGGCCTAATACCATGAGCGCCGCGGTAAGGGCGGCGATACCCAGCACTGCCGCAAGAATCTGTTTCATGTTATTGGCCGCTCCTGTTAAGGTCTTTTAAGGGCAGGAAGTTATTAAAACCCCGGTCAATAATCGTGGTTTCTTTGTCGTCCTTAAACACTTTCTCAATCATTTCGTAATACAGCCTTTGGCGGGTAACCTCCGGCGCCTTGCGGTATTCCTCGTACACCAGGTTAAAGCGCGCCACTTCGCCGTTGGCGTTGTTCACCCGCTCGGTCGCGTAGCCCTGGGCTTCGAGAATGTGCCGTTCCGCGTCGCCTTTGGCCCGGGGGATCTCCGCGTTATACGCCTGCTGCCCTTCGTTTATGAGCCTGTTCATATCTTGTTCCGCCTTGTTCACGTCGTCAAACGCTTCCTGCACCCCCGCAGGGGGGTCTATGTTCTGCAATTTCACCGCGATAACGTCTATTCCCAGCCCGTAGCCGCGGAAGGTTTCGTTCATAAATACCGCGCCGGCGGCTTCGATGGCGCTGCGCTCGGGCCCCATAATATCCATGATAGGCCGGTCCCCTACCAGCATATTGATAGCCGAGCGGGACACGTCGCGGATGGTGGCGGTGCGTTCCATGACGTTAAAGGCCCATGCTTTGGGGTCGATAATCCGGTACTGGATGATCCATTCCACTTCGGCGATGTTAAGGTCCCCGGTGAGCATGGTGGATTCGCCTGTCTGGTTCGCGTACACCGAAGAGACGCCGCTTTTAACCGTGCGGAAGCCGAATTGTTCGGTTTGGATCGTTTTCACGTTGACGACCTGATGTTTATCAATGCCGAAGGGCAATTTGAAGTGCAGCCCGGGCCCGGTAGTGGCGGTATATTTGCCGAAACGGGTAATGACCGCCTCTTCGGTTTGGTCGATAACGTAAAAGCAGGTGCCCATAAAGGCGATCGCCCCAATTCCCGCGATACCAAGGAGTATGAAAAACGGATTAAGCAAACCCGTCAATTTTGAAGAAAAATTCGTTCCCATAGGCTCTCCTCTCAAGCCGGACATCTTACCGGTCTTTTTTTTCTTTTTTTATAACGTATACTACCCTATCTTTACCCCAATAGTAAACCCCCTGCGGGGCAGCCGGAGGCTGTTTCACCCCCTGCGGGCAGCCGGAGGCTGTTTCACGTGCTTCCTGTAGCGGGAGGGTTTGCAATTTTAGTCACAACCCAGAAGCGGCGCCTCAGCGCGCTTTGATGGCGTTAGTAGCGCTGCACACGTCGCACTGGTTGGGG
>JAITHF010000086.1 GCA_031280115.1 Spirochaetaceae bacterium
AGTCTGATCGTGGCCCTATGGTTTAACTCGACGCTCACATTCCCGGACGGCACCGGATAGAGAAACGCATAATCTTCAATGCCGCAGGAAAGGAGCAGCAGCGCCGCCAGGGCCGGGGCCGGGTTTTTACCGGTCATCCTGTTTAAGCGAGAGGGTGATAATCCTGCTTTGGGCAAGGTTGGCCCATACCGCGTCCTTAGGCCATTTATTGATAACCTCCCGATAGGCTTGGAGCGCGGCGTCCCTGCTGCCCCGGCCTTCTTCAAGCCGGCCTATCTGAAACTGCGCCCTGCTTGCCTGAGGGAAGAGGCCGCTCTGGGCTTTGGCGTAGAGGTCAATGGCTTCCTGAACCTTGCCTTGCTCTTCAGCGGCGACCGCGGCGTTAAAAAAGAAAACCGGCGCAAGATACGTTCCGGCCCCTGCCGCCGCCGCGCCGGCCCATGCCTTTTCCGCGTTCTCCCAGTCCTTTTTCTCCGCGTAGATGGATCCCAGAATATCATAGCCCCGGGCGCCGGCATAGCCGCTGCGGGCCGAGGCAAAAGCGGAGAGGTCTTGTATCAATGCCTGCACGTCCCCGTCTTTCCCGCTGTCTCCAAGAGAGTTCCGCAGCGCTTCATAGCGCAGGCCCAATGCTTCGGCCTCCTGTATGGCTTTGGCGCGCAGCGCGTCCCGTATACTTAAACCCGCCATAAATCCTATCAGAATCACGAGCAAGCCCGCCGCAACGGTCAAGACGGCCCTCCGGTTCTGCTGAATAAACGTGTTTACCCGCTCAGAGGCGTTTGGTTCCGGCTCTTTCTCAGGTTTTACAAAAGGTATGATATGCTCCCTTGCCAAATTTTCAGGTGCATCAGGGATTTTCGCCATAATAACTACTCCTTAGGATTGATAATAAATAATTCTTTGATAAGTTTTGACAGATACGTCCTCTGTATACCCAGCGCCTTTGCGGCTTCTGTCTTGTTCCCGTTATGTTCTGCCAGCACTTTTTTAATAAAATACGCCTTGAACGCGGCAAGCGCGTTTTTAAGGTTCCGGCTGCCCTGTTTTTCTACAGGCCCGGCGGAATTCTGGTTAAGAAGCAGGTCCTCTTCCTGTATCCACTGGCGCTTTCCAATAACGCAGGCCCGCTCAACGCAGTTTTCCAGCTCCCGGATGTTGCCGGGCCACCCATAGGAGAGCATGGCGTGCATGGCCTCGCTGGAAAAGCCCTTAAAGCGCTTTTTCGTCTCCCGCATACACCGCTTCAGAAAGAACATGGCCAGCTCCGGAATATCCTCCGGGCGCTGTCTAAGGGGCGGAATGTAGAGGGGCAGGACATTGAGCCTATAATAGAGGTCGCTTCTGAACGTTCCCTGGGCCACCAGTTCCTCGATCTGCTTGTTCGTAGCCGCCAGTATCCGCACATCCACCGTAACGGACAGGTCAGAGCCTACTTTTTCAAAGGTTTTGTGCTGGATGACCCGGAGCAGTTTCGCTTGTAACAGCAGGGGAAAGTCCCCGATCTCATCGAGAAAAATGGTCCCCCCGTTTGCGGCCTCAAAGCGCCCCTGCCGTTCTGATCCGGCGCCGGTGAAGGCCCCTTTCACATGGCCGAAAAGCTCGCTCTCCAAAAGGCCCTCAGGCAGGGCCGCGCAATTCACCCGTATCAAAGGCCGGGATTTCCGGCGGCTTCGCAGGTGTATCTGTTCGGCAAAGAGTTCTTTCCCAACCCCGCTTTCCCCCAGAATAAGAACCGACGAATCAGTTTGAGCGATACGGTCGATTATCTCCAGTTTTTCAACGATAGCCGGGCTTTTCGCGATAAGCGTATGGTATCCTTTGCCGTCTTGGATCCGGTCCCGCAGCAGCCGTATTTTGAGGTGCGCCTTTTCAATGTTTTGCGCGTTGATAAGCGCCATTGCCGCTTGATTAGCCAAGATTTCAAGCCATTCCAGATCTTCTTGCACAAAATACTGGCCGTTTTTTTTGTTGATAAGCTCAATGACCCCGACGCACTCGTTGTTGACCCGCATAGGGACGGCCATCATGGTTTTGGTGGAATAATCAATCTGCTTGGGGATCTGGTGGAAATGGCGCGTGTCATGCTCCACGTCGTTTATAATGACCGATTCATTATGCGCCGCAACCCATCCGGCAATGCCCTCTCCGATCTTTAAGGTAAAGCGCTGTACTTCGGCGCCTTTGGCGCCCAGCGCCACCGCGAAATACAGGGACTTGGTTTCTTTCTCCACCAAAAGGATGCTGGCCGCGTCCCCGTCGCACAGGCGGGCCGCGGACTCAAGAATATGCGTTAATAACCTTTGGCTATTCCCGTAATTTGAGTTAATAAGGGTATTAATCTCAATCAGGGCATTAAATTTATGAATATCTATCCGCGACAGCATACCAATAGGGGGCTGCTAATTAGCGTTGCCCTTAGACTTTAAAAAATCTCCCAGGGTAAAGGTGGAATCATCGGATTCGTCTGCCGCCATATACCGGGACAGCTCTTCCCGCTGCATCTTCTTCTGGTAATCCCTAATCGAAAAGGCAACCTTCTGTTTGTCCGGCTGGATCTCCAGCACCACCGCTTTGACCTTGTCCCCGACCTGATATTTTTTAAGCGCCTCCTCGGGGTTTTCTTCCCGGCTTTCCACCAGATTGGTTTTATGGATAAGCCCTTCGATGCCCCCCGGAACCCGCACGAAAATACCGAAGTCAGTAACCGAGGACACTTCCCCTTCAACAAGCGAGCCTGACTTATAGGATGCGGAGAAACTTTGCCAGGGGTCTTCGGAAAGCTGTTTGATGCCGAGCTGGAGGTTCCGGTTTTCCCGGTCCACCGCGATAACGATGATTTCCACTTCCTGGCCGACCTGCAATTCGCTGCCCGGGTGCTTGACTTTTTTGGTCCATGAAATATTATCCCCGTGGAGAAATCCGTCAATCCCCTCTTCAAGCTCGATAAACGCCCCGGCGTTGGTAACTTTCACCACCTTCCGCGAGAGTCTGGTGCCGACAGGATATTTTTCGTCGATATTGGTCCAGGGGTTAGCGGTAACTTGTTTAAGCCCCAGAGAAACCCGCCCGGCCTGAAGGTCATAGCCTAGGATCATACATTCAACCTGGTCCCCGATGCTGACCACCTCCTCCGGCCTCTGAATCTTCTTGACCCAGGAGAATTCGGAGATATGGGCCAGGCCCTCTATCCCTTCTTCCATTTCGATAAACGCGCCGAACTCGGTCAGTTTGGTTACTTTGCCGGTAATCACATCGTTCACATGGTACTTGTCTTCAAAGTGTACCCAGGGGTCGTCGGTAAAATGCTTGAGCGACAGGTTGATACGCTTCTCTTCCGGATCAATCCTGATCACCTTGAGGGTTATCTCCTGCCCCTTCTTCACGAAATCCTTGGGACGGGTAACGTGCCCCCAGCTCATATCGTTGATATGCAGAAGCCCGTCAAAGCCCCCCAAATCAATAAACGCGCCGAAAGAGGTAAAACTCTTGACCGTGCCGGTAATATCCGCGCCGATAGGGGTATTCTCAAAGAAGGCGCTCCGCTTCTTTTCAACCTCTTCTTCAAGCCATTTGCGGCGGTTTACCACAATGTTGACTTTGCCGTCCGAATAGATGCGCTCAACGTACACGGAGGTTTTAAGCCCCAGCAGTTTTTCCGGCTTGTCTACTTTCTGGGAATCCGACTGGCTTATGGGAAGAAAGGCGTGGACGCCCATACCGAGGTTAAAATCATACCCGCCCTTTACCTGCTTTTCGATAGTTCCCTCCGCCGGGACGCGCTCCTGAAAAGCCTGCCGGAGATTTCTCCAAAACAGTTTGATATCCGCTTTCTGTTTGGAAACAATTACTTCCCCATGCTTATTCTCTTTGGTAATGAGAATAACCGACACCACGTCCCCGACCCGGGGGGCTTCCGCAAACTCCGCAATCGGAATCTTGCCCTCGGACTTGTAGCCCACATCGACAAACACCTGGTCCGGCGTAACCTGAATAACCGTGCCTTCAACTATCTGTCCTTCTTCTAGCTGTTCAAGGGATTTAAGATACTCTTCCTGTAATTGTGTCTGGATGTTATCGGCGGAGTCTTGCGATTCATCCATTTCCACTTCCATCTCGGCCATGATTGATCCTTCTCTGGTAGTATTCTTTTTAAGCACTTTATGTTCTCTGCCAATTTTCTCTATTAATGTGGCATAAACTTCGTCAATGGTCAAGAGGGATGTATCAAAAACAACCGCCCCGGGCGCGATTTTCAGGCTTCCTTCGGCTTTATTTTTGTCCGCCCCGTCCCGCTCGGTTATGGCCGCTTTAACCTCTTCGGCGCTGAGGCCGGAGGCCCCCTCTTTATGCCGGCGCCGGGCGCGCTCTTCAATTGAGGCGTCAAGATAAAAGCGGTATTCTGCGTCAGGAAAGACCACGCTGGTCATGTCCCTGCCTTCGGCCACCACGTCAACCCCTTGGGCGCTCTTTCTGATAAGGCCGTTGACGATATGGCGCACCGGCACAACCGCTGAGACAACCGGCGCCCAGCGGTCAATGTCCTCCCCCCGCAGAAAAGGCTCGACATCCTCAAGACCGAGGCGCACGGCCCCGCCGCAGTACCCAAGGCCCGCCTGTTCGGCATACGCCAGCACCGCCTTTTCATCAGCCATGTCCACCTGATTACGCAGACACCCCAGGGCAAGCGCCCGGTACAGATTACCCGAATTGATACAGGCCCAGCCAAGCCTTTCGGCCAAGAGCCGGGCCATCGTGCTCTTCCCCGAACCAGCCGGTCCGTCAATGGCAATAACCATAGTTCCCCCTACTCCCTTATACTCTCTACTATTTTATCCTGCTTTATACCTTATTTATACGTTATTTTTTATGTTCCCGGCCTTTTCTCGTTTCCCTGTTCATTTATTCCCCCTATTCCCCCCCTGTTTCCCCTGTTTCCCCTCTTTCCCCGGAGCCGCTGTTTCGCAGGCTCTTGAAAAAAGCAACCTCCTCTTTGGCAAGGGGCCTTGAACCCCCTGCTTTAAGGCCCCCCAGGGATACAGGCCCGATACGCATCCGGCAGAGCCGTACCGGGTGCAGATGGAAATAGGATAACACCCGTCTAATCTCCCGGTTTTTCCCTTCAACCAGCATAATCCGCGCTTTGTTCTTCCCTAAAGGTTCAGCAGCCTGGGCCTTATACGAAACCCCCTCGATAACCATTCCCCGGGCAAAACTGTCAAGCGCCTCTTGCGGGATGGGGCCTGAGGTTTCGACGGTATATTCTTTCACGATCCCGCTTGAAGGATGCCCCGCTTTGGCGGCGAAGCCCCCGTCATTCGTATATATAATAAGCCCGCTTGACCGGTAATCAAGGCGCCCTACGCTGTAAAGCCGTTCAGGTATATCCTTTGGCAGGAGGTCCAGCGCCAGAGCGCGCCCCTGGGGGTCTGCGGCGCTGCACAGGTACTCAGGCGGCTTATGGAGCGCCAGATACCGGAAGCGCGTTTCCAGCGCCAGGGGAAGCCCGTCAAGACAAACCCTGTCGCCCGGGGCGGCTTTTGTTCCCAAAGCCGTAACGGTTATGCCGTTCACCGAAACCCGCCCCTGGGCGATCAGCGTTTCTGCGGCCCTGCGGGATGCGGCGCCTGCGCGGGCAAGGTAGACCTGCACCCGCATCGCCTTCCCGCCTGCCTCCGCCCCCGGCGCGTCATATTTCAATTCCATTTTGGGTATCCACGTATGCCGTCAGTATAACCGGTCTATGCGCGTTAGTAAACCCCCTGCGGGGGATTCACGTGCTTCTTGCGGCGGGAGGGTTTGCAATTTTAGTCACAACCCAGAAGCGGCGCCTCAGCGGAATTCGATAGCGCACGG
>JAITHF010000101.1 GCA_031280115.1 Spirochaetaceae bacterium
CCCCCAACCAACGGCTTCCTGCGCTGCGCCCTTCCGCCTGCGAATTCCGACTGCGCCTGCAAAACCAAAAGGGCGGCGCTGGACCCTTAGGGCCGCTTGCTACTATTGTTATTCCCTAGGAAAGGGGGATTTTTATGGGGGGTTTGGGGGGTCTATGACCCTCCATAATGCCTTAAAAAGCGCCGAAAGGCGCAACAAGTCAATCTATTGGGGGTTTTTTATGGGCGCGGCGCTGCGCTTGCGCTTTTTAAGAGTTTATGGGGGAACCAGTTCCCCCAAACCCCCAACCAACGGCTTCATGCGCTGCGCCAGTGCGTTTGCGGAGCGCAGTGAGGCGCCGCTTCGGGGTTGTGACTAAAATTGCAAACCCTCTCGCCGCGAGAAGCGCGTGAAACAGCCTACGGCTGCCCGCAGGGGGCGCAGGGGGTAAGATGAAAGACGGAAAAAAGAATAGGTAAAAAGGAAAATATAGTATATACTATGATGAACACGCCTCAAAAGAGGCCCGCGCTTATAAACGCGGCATAAGAAAGGAGAACGGTATGGATAAAAACCTGTCACAAGAACGCCCGCGCAGGCGAGGATCGCCGCCTGAAACCGGACTTGCCGCGGAAACCCCGAAAAAAGCAGGAGGCTTATTAGTAAAGATGGTGGGGCTCTCCTCGGTATGTATGCTCATTGCCATCCTTGTATCCGACGGCATGAGTATTATGAATATGCGGTCATTAAGCACCCGCACCGCGCTGGTTATGGGGGAGAAGAAACTGCGGGGGGACATGGCCTCTTTCGGCTTTATGCTCAGCCAAGAATACGGCCAGCTCCAGCTCGAAAACGGCCAGCTTGCAGGCGGAAACAATATACTCCTTGCCGAACGCTACACCGTGGTGGACAGGGTGTTTCAAACCATGGACATCGCGGCCACGATCTTTGTGAAAGAGCAGAACGATTTCCGCAGGATTAGCACGAATATCATCGACCAGTCCGGCAAACGGGCGGTAAATACGTTTCTAGGCCAGGACAGCGCCGCTTTCGGCTCGGTCAGCCGGGGCGAACGGTATACAGGAAGGGCCGTTATTCTCGGCAGGGATTACCTTACCGAGTACCAGCCCATTCTTGACGTGAATAAAAACATCATCGGCCTCCTCTTTATCGGCATCGAAATATCCGCTATGGAAGATTACCTTACTGATCACGGCGCCGGGTACGCGCGGAACAGCATGATGGCGGCGGCGGTTATCCTTATCCTTTCTGTCATAATAAACGCGCTTATGTGCAGGCGCATGGTGATACGGCCTATCCACGAGGCCCTTGGGATGCTCAAAGATATTTCCGAAGGCGAGGGGGATTTGACCAAGCGGCTTACGATAAGCGGCGCTGACGAAATCGGCCTTATGGCCCGCTATTTCAACCTGACCCTTGAAAAAATCAGAAACCTTGTGGGGATCATAAAAAAACAGTCCCTGGCGCTGGCCGATACCGGCACGAGCCTTGCGGCCAATATGAGCGAAACCGCCGGTGCTGTCCAGCGCATTACCTCGAACATACAATCGATTAAGGCGCGGGTTGTAAGCCAGAGCGCCAGCGTAAGCCAGACCCATACGACTATGGAGGAGGTTATCGTTGATATTACCCGCCTCTATGAGGCGGTCGACCGGCAGAGCGCGAGCGTTTCCCGCTCTTCAGCGGGCATTGAGGAGATGGCGGCCACTATCCAATCAGTAACCAAGACCTTAGTGGGCAACGCCGGCAATGTGGCGGACCTTTTGGAAGCGGCGGACGCGGGGCGGTCGGGGCTTAAAGAAGTGGCCGAGGATATGCAGGAGATAGCGCAGGAGTCCGCGGGCCTTCTTGCGATTAACCGGGTTATCAAAAACATCGCCAGCAAGACGAACCTGCTTTCTATGAATGCGGCGATTGAGGCGGCCCACGCCGGGGAGGCGGGCAAGGGCTTTGCGGTAGTTGCCGACGAGATTAGAAAACTCGCCGAGTCTTCAGGGGAGCAGTCGAAGACCATATCCCAGGTATTGAGCAAAATCAAAGACTCTATTGACGCGATTATGAAATCAATCGACACGGTGCTGAGAAAGTTTGAGGCCATTGACGCGGAGGTGAAGACCGTCTCCGAGCAGGAGGAAACCATCCGCCGGTCCATGGAAGAACAAGAGGCAGGAAACCGCCAGATCCTTGAGGCCATAGCCGAGCTTAACACGGTAACAACCCGGGTGAAAAACGGTTCTGACCAGATACAGAGCCGCAGCAACGAGGTGATACGGGAGAGCGGGGAGCTGGGGGGCGCCACCCAGGAACTCTCTGAGGGCATAGGCGCCATTGCCGCGCAGGTTGACACTATCAATGCGGCGGTAACACGGGTGCACGCCATAAGCGGCGAGAACCAGCAGAATATAGATTTGCTTATCCGCGAGGTCTCCCGTTTCAGAATAGACTGACCCTCTGGGGCATAGGGCCCGCAGGCCGTTTGACCCGCGCTCAGGCGGCAGGCGGCCTCCTCCTCCCGGCCTCTTCAAGGAAAAGGCGCCTCCTGCGGGGGGTGCGAGGGGTTGGCGCTTACTTTCTCAATCGCGTCGGCCACCGCGTCCCGCAAACTCCGGGCATACGCCTCGTCGTTAATCGCTTCAGAGGCGTACAGCGCGCCTAGCAGGGAAAACCGGTACAGCGGCTTTACTGTATTTAATACCATCGCGGCCATATCGCCCAAACATTCATTACAGCGGCAGAGGCCGTCCCGGCGCTCCGCAAGCTGCTTCTCAAGCTCGTTAAACACCAGTGCCTCCGCCTCGTTTTTAAGATGTTCAAAATCGTATCTGTCAGTTAATGCCATTATTTCTTCCAGAAGGGGGGTATATTATGGGTTATTATCGGCGGTTTTCACTAAAGACACAAATTTCGCGTATTTCGATAAAAGGAGCAGGTTCACCGTTCCCACAGGCCCGTTCCGCTGTTTCGCAAGGATAAGATCCCGCGCAATGCTGCCGTCAGCCTGTTCAGCCTCGCTCTTATCCCGGTCGGCTTCCCGCTTCCCGTGGAGGAACATCACCACATCCGCATCCTGCTCAATGGCGCCGGATTCCCGTATGCTTGAAAGGTTGGGCCGCTCCTTCTCCGCTTCCCGGGTGAGCTGGGAAAGGGCCACAATCGGAATGGCAAGCTCCCGGGCAAGGCTTTTAAGGGAGCGGGAGATTTCGGCAATCTGCTCGTGCCGGGGGAGCCGGTAATCTTCGGTGGTGATAAGGGAGAGGTAATCAATAAAAATAATCTCCACCTTCTGCTGCGCCCGGAGCCGCCGCGCCTGGGAGCGCAAATCAAGGAGTTTCATGTTAGGCATATCCACGATATAGAGGGGCGCTTCGTAAATGTTGCCCGCCGCCACCCAAAGCTGGTCGAACTTGCTTTTATCAAAAAATCCGGTCCTTATGGCGTTGGAGTTAATCTGCGCCTCGCTTGAGATAATCCTGAGCATAAGCGCCACGTCGGACATTTCAAGCGTGAAAAAGCCGGCGGGGATTTTTTTTTTGATCGCGATATGCGAGGCCATCGTCAAAGCCAGGGCAGTCTTGCCCATTGAAGGGCGCGCCCCGATAACAATGAGCTCTGAAGGCTGAAAGCCGGCGGTCAGTTTATCAAGATCGTCAAAACCGGAGGGAATGCCGGTGATATTCTTCTTCAGCGCGTAAAACTGCTCGATAATGCCGATAGTCTTGCCCACAAGCTCCCGTGCGGACTTGAAGGTGAAAGCCTGGCGGGTATTGCTTAAATCAAAAATCTTCTGCTGGGTTTCCTCAAGAATAATCCGCGCGTCTTGGGTCTCGTCAAAGGCTTTGGCAGCCGCCTCCTGGGACACCCGTATCAGCGCCCGTTTGAGCGCGTAGTCCTGCACGGTTTTGGCGTAATACTCGATGTTGGCGCTGGAAGGCACCAGGCTGGTCAGGGACGCCACATAGCCGGGGCCTCCCGCCTGCTCCAGTTTGCCGTCCTGCTTGAGTTCCCGGGTAACCGTGAGAATATCCGTCTCAATGTTCCGGTCAAAGAGTTTAAGAATAGTATCATAGACGGCGCCGTTGGCATGGGAATAAAAATCCCCGGCCCGGAGATACTGTATGGCAACGGAAATGGCGTCCTTGTCTAGGAGTAATGCCCCAAGGACGGCCTGTTCCGCCAAAAGATCATGGGGAGGAACGAGTTCTTTTCGTTTTTCCAATTTATAGGCGCTCTCGCAACGTTTTCACGGCAATTCTGCCCCCATGCTCCCGCGCCGGCCTACCGGCGCGGGCGGGGTTATGCTTGGCTTGCGCTGGTATCAGGCGGGTTGCCGGGGGCGCCCTCCCTGACCGGTTCAGGATCGGGAGGGGAAGCCGGATCAGAACCGGATGCGGCCTGTTCCGCCCGCCCGTCCCCGTCCCCCCGGCGGTGGCGCGGGCGGGGCGGCGCGCTTCTCGCCTCGCTCTTCAGCGCCTGCCCCTGAATAACAATGTTCACCTCCGCGGCGGCGCTTTCGTACAGTTTAACGGTTATTTTATATTTTCCCACGCTCTTGAAGCTGTTGCCCGGAAGCTCTATCCGTTTGCGCTCGATCTGAAAGCCCTGCTTCCCAAGCTCGTCAACGACGGTCTGGCTTGTTACCGCGCCGTACAGTTTGCCGTTTGCCCCTGCGGGCATGACAAGCGTTATTTCCAGGGCCTCAAGCCTTTCTTTGAGCCCCATAGCGTCGTTCCGCTTGCTCTGTTTGCGCGCCTCGATTTCTTCTTTCCGCCGCTCAAAGAGCCTTACAGTCTTGTCCGTATAAGGAAGCGCGATGCCTCTTGGGAAGAGGAAGTTGCGGGCGTAGCCTCGCGCCACCTCTTTCACGTCTCCTTCTTCTCCCAGAGGGGACAGGTCTTTATTAAGAATAACTTTCATATACAAGCTCCTTTCTCAGTTTAGATTTTATACGACAGCTCCGGGCGGGAACCGGCGCCCCGCCCGCATCCCCGGAGTAGAGGACGGCTAGTCTGATTTCGGCGCCCGAAAGGGCACCCAGTTCTCGGCAATACCCAGCAGGACAAGGAGGCCCAGCGCCGCCGCGTTAATGACCGGGCTGCAGAGCAGCGCGATAATAAACAGGGTAAGCAGTATCCGCATAAACGGCGGCAGGTTCCGCTTTGAGAGAAAATACCGCGCAATCCCCCAGCCCTGGGCAAGATAGAGGAGGGCGCACACGGTTATCATGTTCCACGCGAGTATTTCAAGGGAGGCCGCGCCGGAAGCGGCGCCGGCCAAAGACCCCAGCAGGGAAAATGACAGTATCCAGATGAGAGGCGGCGCCGCGTAAAAATGCGTTTCACCCACCCTGACCCGCAGGATAAGGCGGGCGAAGAGAAGGCTCAGCTGGCGGCTTACAAAAAAGATAAGCGCGCAGGACGCCACGGCGCCGCCGCGCAGCATCACCGCGCCCATAAAACCGCTTATGGCCTCCGGCGTGGCGTACTGTTCCAGAAAGGAGGCGCTTGCCCCGTCCTTTCCGGCAGACGCCCTATACAGGGCGCTTAGGGTTTCCCCCTGGCCCCGGAGAAAGGCGTCAAGGCTTTCCGATGTGGCTTCTATAAGGAGCCAGAGGGCGAGGGCGCTTATAACCGAACCGGCCATAAAGCGGTACGCCAGGGCAAGGCGCCTCTTTCCCTGATTCCGCCTTGCCTGGGGCGCGGTTATCCAGATAAAGATAACGCCCATCACGTCGAAATACACAAGGTCGGCCCAGGGCATAGGGGTCTTGGACGCCAGCGCCGCCGCAAGGGATACAAGGCCGTTTATGATAACAGCCCCCAGCAGGGTTATCCATCCCTGCAAAAACCCGTACCCGTACGCCGTAAAGCCCAGGGGGACCAGGAAGAAAAACGCCGGAAACCCGCTTCTGGTTAATCCTGTTGCGATAACCGCGCTTGCCAGGGCTATGCCGGCGGTTTTAAGCGCCGAATAATTTTCCGCAGGAAGCGCGGAACCCTCTTGTTCGGTCATACGCCATGAGGGTCATTCGGCCACAAACGGCAGGAGCGCGATGGCCCTGGCCCGCTTAATCGCCGCAGCAAGCGCCCGCTGGTGTTTCGCGCAGGTGCCGGTAATGCGCCGGGGCAGGATTTTCCCCCGCTCCGTAACAAACCGCCGCAGCACGTCAGCGTCTTTGTAATCGATTTTGAGTTTCTGCAAGCAGAACTTGCAGACCTTTTTCTTGAAAAAGACCTTGCCCTTACCGGGCCGGCCTACCCTTTCTTCGGTATCCCGTCCGTCTGCCTGGGTTTCCCGCTCGGGACGCGCCGGACGCTCGGTCTCGGCATATCGTTCATCAGCCATATAAAAACTCCTCTGGCGCCGGAAACGGTTCCCCTTCCGGCCTGTCCGCTTTCGGTATTAAAAGGGAATATCGTCGGTAAATCCGTCCGGCGAGGGACTTCCCTGCTGTTCCCGCCCCCGGTCGCCGAACCCGTCGTTCCGGCGTTCCATAGGGGGCGCGCCTTGGCCGGGCCCGCTTGGCGCCTGTCCCCCGCCGCCTGACGGGTTGCCGCCCAGAAGCTGGAGGTAGTTCGCCACAACCTCCACTTTCGACCGGTTCTGCCCGTCCTGTTCCCACCGGTCTTGACGCAGTTCCCCGTCGACTCCGATGAGTTTTCCTTTAATAAGATATTGGTTGAGCGCTTCCCCCTGCCTTCCCCACACCACAACATCAAAAAAGTTCGCATCCTCCACCCATTGGTCCCCGGTTTTTTTTCTCCGGTTTACGGCGATGGAGAATTTGCACACCGCCTGGCCGTTGGCGGTATATTTCAGTTCCGCGTCTCTGGTCAATCTTCCAATCAAAACAACATGATTGAGATCGGGCATAGGACCCCCCTATAATTCTTTCCTCACAAAAAGGTATTTAAGGATATTGGCGTTAAGTTTAAAAATCCGGTCGAGGGCCGCGATTTTTACCGGCTCGGTCTTCAGCGTGAAAAGGACGTATCTCCCCCGTTTCCGCTTTTTGATTTCATAGGCCAGATCCCGGTCCCCGACTTCGTCGGTTCGCTCGATTTCAGCGCCCTGCGCGGCAAGGTCGGTAAGCACCTGTTCCCTGCCGGCTTTGTTAAGGTCATCCTCCAGTGGAAAGATGACGGTCAGTTCATACTGACGCATAGGTCCTCCTCACGGACTACAAGATGATCCGTCCTCAAGGACGGATAAAGAGGTTTTTTCATACTACCAAAACCCCTTCCCCCCGTCAACCCCCTGCGGGCAGCCGGAGGCTGTTTCAGGTGCTTCTTGTAGCGATAGGGTTCGCACGTTTAGTCACAACCCCGAAGCGGCGCCTCAGCGGACGTCGATGGCGCACGGGCGCTGCACACGTCGCACTGGTTGGGGGTTTGGGGGCAGCCGAAGGCTGTTCCCTTACGCGAAGTTCGAAAAAGAATACGCGAACCCATGAAGCGCCGGTAAAAAAGCCCCCAAATTCTTCCCAAAGAGGCGTACAGCGCCGATAATCCGTTATAAAACAATGGTTTATGCAGGGACAGGAAGGTTTTTGTTGTGATAAACAAAACGCCCTCCGGGGCCGCCGCCGAAGGCAGCGTAAACAGGCCCTGTTAGGCGAAGCGCCCGCCCATTTTATTCTTTCTTTTAATACTATAATATGCTTCTTGATTATGCTCTGTAAAAATATCCAATAAATTATTTTCATTCATTGTTATTTTATTATGGGGCAATTCTTTTATACCATTAGTATCTTCAATCCATTTTATATATATACAAGGTTCAATACCTAATATTTCCATTCTTTTTAAAATGAACTTTATCAATTCTTCCCGTAAATTTATATTCTTTTTATGAAAGAAATCACAGGCGCATTGATTATGAGTAATATTATATACTGATTTTCCTTTTATAGTAATTTTATTTATTTGAAATAGATAATTAAAATTTTCCAGTATATTTACTTTTTTATAATTTTTATAATTATAATTTTTATAAATAGAATAATCTATAATTGATTTTTCCATTGCTATTTTATTTTCATAATAAAGTATTGACCAGCACATATTTTATATTTTACAAAACACCCTGCGGGTGTTTCAAGCGCTTCTTGCGGTGCGAGGGTTTGCCCCCTGCGGGCAGCCGAAGGCTGTTTCACACCCTGCGGGTGATTCACGTGCTTCTCGCGGCGATAGGGTTTGCAATTTTAGTCACAACCCCGAAGGATGGGCCTCAGCGGACGTCGATGGCGCACGGGCGCTGCACACGTCGCACTGGTTGGGGGTTTGGGGGCAGCCGAAGGCTGTTCCCTTACGCGAAGTTCGCACAAAGAGGCGCGAAACATGAAGCGCCGGTAAAAAAGCCCCCAAATTCTTTTAAAAGAGGCGCGAAGCGCCGATAAAAACTCATTATAAAACAATGAGTTGTTTGTGCAAAAAACAGCGCCCCGAAACCTTACCGGTAATTACCGGAGGCTTAGCGGCAGCTGCCCCGAAGCCGGACGGCGCCCGGTCTGGGTCT
>JAITHF010000276.1 GCA_031280115.1 Spirochaetaceae bacterium
CTGTACCTGAGTCAGAAATGACTGTACCTGAGTCAGAAATGATTGTACCTGAGTCAGAAATGATTGTACCTGAGTCAGAAATGATTGTACCTGAGTCAGAAATGATTGTACCTGAGTCAAGTACCATCTTTTTTATCTGCGGTTTGATGGTATATTCCAGCATAGCATACGGTTTGCTGCGGGATGGTGGTGTATGTTCCGGCCAGCCTGTTGAGCCTGCCCCAAATGCGCCCTGTGCAGGCTTTTTGGGGGGCTTTTTTTACCGGCGCTTCATGTTTCGCGGCTCATAGCGCAAACAACGACTATTGTAACAGCCGGAGGCTGCCGGCGCTTCATGTTTCGCGGCTCATAGCGCAAACAACGGCTATTGAAACAGCCGGAGGCTGCCGGCGCTTCAGGGTTCGCGGCTCATAGCGCAAACAACGGCTATTGAAACAGCCGGAGGCTGCCGGCGCTTCATGGTTCGCGGCTCATAGCGCAAACAACGACTATTGAAACAGCCGGAGGCTGCCGGCGCTTCATGGTTCGCGGCTCATAGCGCAAACGACGGCTGCTGAAACAGTCTTAGGCTGCCCCCAAACCCCCGCTCAAGGCTTCCTGCTTTGCGCCGCTCACGCCGTCGAATTCCGCTGAGGCGCAACTTCTGGGTTGTGACTAAACTTGCAAACCCTATCGCTACAAGAAGCGCGTGAATCCCCCGCAGGGGGTGACTAAACGTGCAAACCCTCCCGCCGCGAGAAGCACGTGAAACCCCCTACGGGGGTTAGAGAAAGGAGCCGAGGACGCGGCGGCGGATGCACCGCGCCGCAAGGATAAGGAGGGCGCCGGCTATGAGAAACGGCGCTTTGCGGTCAATGGTTTTGGTAATGGTTCCGGCCCGGCCCACAGTAATCTCTTTTTCATCAATGCGGGAAAACGCCAGCGCGAAAGCGTCGGCTGACAGGGCAGGAATATACACGCCCCCGCCGGCGCGGGCAACGGCCCGCAGGCTCTCATGGTCAAAACGGGAATCAAAGGTGCCAACCCGCCTGCTTCCGGTAACCGGATCCTCGTAATCAATCAGCGCCTCCCCGCCGCTTCCCACGCCGATAACCCACAGGGACGCGCCCAGTCCGGCCAGAACCTCCGCGGCGGTCTCAGGATGCACCGCGCCGGCGTTGTTTTCCCCGTCAGTAATAAGCACCACAATCCGGCGGGGCGCCTGGGAGTCCTTTATATGGAGCGCCGCCGCCCCAAGGCCCATGCCCAAGGCCGTGCCGTCTCCCAGCTCTCCGAGCCTGAGAGACTCAAGGCGGTCAAAAAACGCCCCCCGGTCAACCGTGGGCGGCAGGAGGAGCGCCGCGCTCTTCCCCACTGCCACAAGCCCTGCCGCGTCAGACGGGCGGTTCGCGGCAAAGGCGTACACAAGATGGCGGGCCGCGTTGAAACGGCTCCGGTTTCCCATGTCAAGCGCCGCCATGCTGGGGCTTACGTCAAGCACAAAAATAATGTCCGCCCCCCGGTTGAGCCAGACCTGGCGGGCGGAAAGCGAGAAAGGCCCCGCAGCAGCGGCAAAGAGGAGGAACACCCCCCCGAACTCAAGAAAGCGCAGGGCCGTGATGAGAAAGCCTATTTTAAGGGGCGGCGCAAAGGGAACGCCCCCGGGCGGGCCAAGGGGGATACGCAATGACAGGGCGTCCTTCATATAAGGGGAGAGAACCAGAGCAAGGATAATAACCAGCGCGCCCAGGGCAAGGAGCAGGGGCAGTTCAAAGCTCACGCACAATCCCCCTTCGCCGGCGCCGGGGGCGGGCTGTTCAGGCCGCCTTCAACAGCCCGGAGCGCGTCGATAAACCCCTCGATTTCGGTGAGAATACCCAGCACTTCTTCTTTATCAACCCCCCTTCCCTGAAAGCGCAGATCGTCGCACCGCCGGAAAAGGCCCCGCAGAAAGGCGCCGGAAAGGGGGGAAGCCGCCTCCCCGCCTGTTTCCCCGGCCAAAGGCGGCATAGCGGCGAACTCGCCTGCTGACATGGCTTGGCAGCGCATGCCGGTAAAGGCGCTGAGAAACGCCCTGAACCCGCGGGTAACGCTGGTAAGCGCGTCTTCCGCAGCCTTTTCCCCGCCGGACGCGCCGCGGCGCAGGGATTTGAGGGTCTTTTTCATCCGGCGTATAAGGCGGCGCCTCTTGAGGGACGCGCCCCAGACCTTAAAGGCCCGCAGGCGCAGGCCGGCCAGAACTAAGGGCGCGATCCCCAGGAGGGACGCGGCGCCGTAGATGAGAAGGCTTGTCCCGGGCACCGTAAGGGGCGGCGCCGGCGGCGCGAGCACCAAGGAGCCGCCGTCAAGGATTGAGGCGATAGGGATAGTTATGCCGTCAGAGAGGGAAAGCGGCAGTTTCAGAGGCGGCAGGGGCAGGCCCCCCGGGGCAAACGCGGTAAAGTCAATAAAGAGGCGGGGATTTCCCCCGCGGTTTTCAAGCTCTACCCGATGGATGACCAGCTCTTCCGATTCAGGAAGGCCGGCGGTAATGACAAAGGGGCGGGCAGAGGAGAACCCCGCGCCCAGGGAAACGACCAGCCGGGCGCTGTCCCCGACAAACACGGTGTGTGGAATGAGAAAGGCCGGCTCCTGCCCGTAAACAGCGAGGCAGGCGCAGAAGGCAAACGCCGTGCCAGCGGCGCGGCAGGGTAAGCAGAACATACCGCCCATTATACATAACCGCCGGCAGGCGCGCTAGGTGTCTCGTTTGGTTGACAAAAACGGCGGTCTCAAGTATTTTGTTCAAAGAGCCTGTACCGATGGACACAGAGGCAGAAACAGCGTATAGAGACAGGAACAGGAACAGAGGCAGAAACGAAAACAAACAAAAAAATACAGGAAATGGAAAAAGATACAAATGGATAAAATCGAAACACCTGATTTGAAGCGTCAGATCAAGGAGCTTATTATAAGCGCTTTAGAGCTTGAGGATATAACGCCGGAAAACATTAGCGATTCAGAGCCGATTTTTGGTTCCGGCTTGGGGCTCGATTCGATTGACGCCCTTGAGCTGGGTATTGCGCTTAAAAAGCGGTTCGGCGTCACGTTCTCGTCAGACGCGGAGGACACGAAGAAGCATTTTGCGTCAATAGACGCCCTTGCAGCCTACATCATCCTTTTTATAAGCCCCCACGGGCCTCCTGCGGAGATTTGAACAGCCGCGCCTCACTGCGCTCCGCAGGCACGAAGGCGCGGGGTACAACGCCTTTGGGCGGTTTGGCAGGGGGTTTTCTAAGACCCGCCTATAATCATAATGCCTTACAAGAGGCGGCCCAGGGGGAAGAAACAATCTCCCTAGGCCAGCGGATTTCATTAACAAATGTTGACAAGATAATGATAGGTGCAAATAATGGAGAAATGGTTGAATTTGTTAAAAATGATGAAAGTTCAGGAGGTAAATAACATGAATGCTAAAAAACCTCAGCCCCTGCCGGTGTTGCACAATGATGGAAAAAATAAGAGTATTCAGAAAAAAAGCGGCGATCCGGCGGTAAACGTGGTGCGGCAGCCCGCGCCGCCGTCGCCCCCGCCGCCGAAAGCAAAATCTACCTAAACAACCATGACCGCCAGCCGCCGCATCCTCCCCGCGAAGCGTATGGGTATGAAACCCAAAAGGGAATAAACAGAGAAGAAAAATGGAAGAAAAAAAAGCCGGAATAAAACAAGCCCTCTTCGGCAGCCTTGATTTTGACGCGATAGGGGCGGACAAGGATTTCAAAGAGGCGGACGTGCGGGCGGTTATCATTGACCCGATCTTGAAAAAACTTGGATTTACCCATGAAAACATCCTGCGGGAAAAGGCGTTGCAAAGCCCGTTCCTGCGGACGGGCAGCAAGAAGCGCAAGGTTACGCTCATACCTGACTACGCGCTCAAAGTGGGAAACAGCGTCGCCTGGGTGCT
>JAITHF010000146.1 GCA_031280115.1 Spirochaetaceae bacterium
AAAAGCGCCGGGCCGGTCGGGAAACCGGTAATACACGGCGCCGCCGCTTTTCGTAAAGGGCGCCCCTGCTTCCTCTGCGTACAAACTGGTACTGAGCCGGAAGAGGGCGCTCTTTTTCCCGCTGAACTCAAGGCGCGCGGCGGCGCGAAAGCCCGCGCCGGCAGCGGCGCCGTCCCGCCCCACAAAGCGGCTCCCGGCGCGTTCCGCCGCAAGAGAGAGGCGCCAGGGGCGGCTGCCCAGGCGGATACCCAGATTGCCATAGAGGTCCCGGCCATAGGCAAAGGTATCCGAATAGGCCCAGTCAGAGGCGATCCCAAGGAACGGCCCTGCATAGAGAAGCGACAGGGCGTAGAGCCTAAAATCCCGGGGCGGAAGGGGCGGCGCCTCTGAAAACCATGACGAGGCTGTCCGGGGCGGAAGCTCCCGCCCGGTATAAAACCCCTCAAGGCGCAGGGTATTCCGTTTGGTTATCGTAACATCGAACCCGCCGGAAGCCGTCGGATTGAGGCAGTCATCCAGTTGTACAGATCCAAAGAGCTGGAAGCCGCCCCAGCGGGGGGTTGCCAGGTAGAGATAGGGTTCAGGCAGTTTGGAGGGCGAGGGCTGGGGCGCAAGATCCGCCGGCCCGGCCTTACGGTATTCCGCAAAGGGCGGGGACCGGGCCCACAGGCTCCGGAGGCGGGACGGAAGCCCCTGTTCGCGCAAAATACCGTAGAGGATGCGGGAAGCGGTTTCCTTGTGGTACAGGCCGGCGGAAAACGCCGTGTTTCCCGCGTCAAGGTCTTCCCAGAAAAAAGCGGGTCTGGAGTCGGCAACCTGGGCCTTGAGGGAAAAACTCCGCCAGTACAGGCCGATTTCCCCGCGGTTTATCATGGACTTCCCCCATGAGCCGGTCCATAAAACGCTCCAGTACGGGTCTATCTTTGCAAAAAGGTTTTCCTTTTCGGGGAACGCCGCGGGGGCGCCGCTCAACACAAAGAACAAGGCCAATCCCGCGCGCTTCAGGCGCGGGCAGCCGCGTATAATGCTGCACATACAGGGTATACGGCGCGGCCCGGGGTGTTTGCTTTAACGCGAAGGGGGAAAAATAAAAATTATGATTTACTCTGCCAGATCTGGCTGCCTTCAAAGCCTTTAATGGTCTTGATAAGGGCGAGCCAGTAGTCAGCCTCGCTCTGGGACGTATAGGGGCCGACCCGCACGCGGAACATATTTTTCCCGTTGACGTCCCTGTTTTCTATAATGGCGGTGATGCCTTTGGCGGAAAGGGTTTCTTTCACATCCTCAGCCCGCACATGGGTAGAAAACGAGCCGGCCTGCACCCAGTACACCTCTCGGGCCGGCGCCGGGGAGGGGCTTCGGGCCGCCGCGCCCTGCGCCGGGGACGGCGGTTTATACGCCGCAGGCGCCGCGGCGCTTGGGGGAAGGCCGGGGCTTGGACGGGGCGCCGGCTGCGCGGCGCTTGCAGGCGGCGGCGTACTGGCAGGAGACGGACGGGGCGGCGGCGCGGCCCTGGCGCCTGCGGGTACGGCGGCGGCGCTTGAGGGTCTGGGGACTTCGATGACAAGGCTGTTCGCGCCGCTGCCGCTTGCAGGAGGCGGCGAAGCGGCGCCGGCAGGGGCTCTGGCGCCGGCGGGTCTGAGGGACGGGGATGACAGGGTATCCTGCGCCGCCGGCGCCGGAGGAGGCGGGGTCAGGAGCGCTTGGGTTTCCTCCCGGTTCCGCAGCATATCCATCACGTCAACCGACGCGGGCTCCAGGCGCTCTTCCGGCGCCGCCGCCGCGTCCGGGCCGGGGCTGTTTCTTGAGATGACCCGGGACGCCGCTGCCGGCTCCTGATTCTTGGGTAAAAATATAAGGATAGAAAGGCCGATCACAATGATAAGAAAAATCCCCACTGAAACGGCCACTAACAACAATTTTTTCTTTTCCATTTTATTTCTTATTTCTCTTTCTCTTATTTCTTTCTTTTATTTCTCGTTCATCTCTTTTTTATACATACCGGCGTTTTCTCTGTTCACGCAGGTTATCCTAGAGAGGGCGCCCTTTCGATGCCTTTCAAAGCCAAAATCCTGTCGACCTGCTGTTCTAAGGGGGCCTCCGCGGGGGGGGCGCAAAACCCGCCGCTGTTAAAGACAGTATAAATATCGGCATTTTTCCGTAAATATTGAGCGCCGAAGTCCCGCTGGCTGCCAAAACGCCTTACAAGCTGGAGCCAGGGGAGGCGGTCCCGCGCCCGCGCCCGCAAAAGCCTGATTATGAGCGGCGCTTTCACCACTATAATAAAGTCAAGGCCATCGAAGGCGCAGGATTTATGGAGGAGCGCCGCGTTTATGGCGCAAGCCCCGGCGGTCTGCCCGGCGATCCATTCTTCAGTAAGCGTGTTTGCCCCGGGGTGCACCAGTTTTTCCAGCGCCGCAAGGGCTTCCGGCGCGGCAAAGACTTTTCTACCCAGTATCCTGCGGTCAATGGCGCCGTCCTGCCCCAGAATGTCCGCGCCAAAGCGGGCGAGGATAGCGGGTTTTTCCCGTTCAATCGCCGCGTGCCCCAGTCTATCCACATCCAGCACCGGAATACCCCGGGCTTCCAGCAGCCCTGCCACATGGTTTTTGCCTGCGCAGCAGGTTCCGGTAAGGCCGATAAGGCGGGGTTTCACGGCGCCGCCCTTTCTGTATCAGCATACGAAAACGGCGCTTTCCTCCAAAAGCCCTCAAAGGCCGCTTTTCTGCGCCCTGCGCTGTGTGCTGTAATCCTGCCCATCCTGGGTGAACCCCTTTCTTGTTTCCGTGGTGTTTCCCCACTATACTGCCAACCGCCCTCCCCATCAACCCCCTGCGCAGCCGGAGGCTGTTTCACGTGCTTCTTGTTGCGGGAGGGTTTGCACGTTTAGTCACCCCCTGCGGGGGATTCACGTGCTTCTTGTAGCGAGAGGGTCTGCGGGTTTAGTCACAACCCCGAAGCGGCGCCTCATCGCGCTTCGATAGCGTTAGAGGCTCCTAGCAGGTAGCCTTGAGGGGGGGTTGGGGGGTCTATGACCCTCCAAATTCTCTTCAAAGAGGCGCGAAAGCGCCGATAAAAAAAACCAGAATTCTCTATAGGGTAAAGAATTACAGCCCCCGGACAGGGGCTCCTCTCTCGGGCGGGCGCGCCCCCGCGCGCCCCAGGGGCGCCCCATTGTCGTGCGGATACCTCCCCGCGTTGCGCGGATACCTCCCCGCGCCGTGCGGATACATCTCCGCGCTCTTCCGCCTGCGAAGTCCGCTGAGGCGTTACATCATGCAAGCACTGCACCGGAAACCCGGCCTGCCGTACCTTGAGTCACTGAAGCACCCGCAGGGTGTTCGGTTATGAGCG
>JAITHF010000215.1 GCA_031280115.1 Spirochaetaceae bacterium
GGTTTCCTCAGCATTGCTGAATTCGGCCAGGCGTCCTGCAATCTGGTCCCGCAGGCGTATTTCCATGTCTTTTAACCGCTCGATGCCGGCTTCAAGCTCTTTTTCTCCGGCCCGCAAGTTTTCGATCTCTTTTTTCACCGCTTCTTTTTCAGCTTCCAGCGAAGCAAGACGCTCCCGCACCCGCGAAAAGGCCCCGTTCCGCTCCTCTATCTTTTTAAATTCGTCTTCCTGAAGCAAGGTCACAAAATTATCAAAAAATTCGGCGTTCTTCATCATTCGCGGAATTATCTCTTGTTCCATAAACGAATCCTGATCACCGATTATATTGAGCATAGCGTCTAATTTTTCATATCGTTCCCTCATAAAAATAATGTCGCTGTTTAGCGCCGCGGCGCTTTGAACGGTTTCGCTTAGGGTATTTATCTCTTTTTTGGTGTACTTCCTGCTGGGGTCTTCAAAGGTTTTCAGTATGGATTTTAGTTTATTTACAAGTTCTTCGTCGCTCATCCAATCAATACGGTTAATCCTGTCATCCTGCGGGAAAGGCTCGTGCTTTTGAAACAGGTGTTTTTGAATAAAGACCGCCTGAATATTCTCCTTGTCGTCATAGATAGGCATGGACAGGCGTTCGATTTCAGAAACCGCGTATTTTTTGATAAAAAAATGGTGCTGCTTTTTGCTTGACAGGGCTATTTTCTTCCCCTCCTGGGCCGCGTCAAACGGGCCGTAGTAGGCGTTATCAGTGGTGCCGACAATCAAATCATTGGAAAATAATTGGGAGGCCGGATATTCGATATACCTATTGGCGCAGAGGGTCCTAAAATCGTCTGCAACATGCAGAATCTGCATTATCTGCTCGTACAATTTCTCGATTTCCACGTTTTTGAAAAGGGCGGTGAATGATTTAAGCTCCTCAAGATTCGGATTTTTGGGAGACAGTTTCGGCTCATCATTAAACTTTATTTTCACAAGCGGGCCGTAGGTGGCATACACTTCAGACACATCTTCTTTCCACCCTGAGGGCAGATAAATCGCGATCCTGTCGTTGATACATTCTTCCGGCATAGGATCAAACACCTGTTTTAACCCCTTGTTTCCCTTTACGTAACGGGGAAACACATACAAAACCCGGTTAGTATCCTCGCCCATATAATTCTCGTTATACTTGAGCCAGGCCACCACGGTTTTTCCGTTATATTCCATATTCTCTCCTCTCTATTTATTTTTTTGTATTTATTTGTATGTTTATGGGTCTATGCGCTTTTTTTACGCCCGTTCTGTTTGTTATCATACTATATCACAGCCCCATGCTGCCGAAAGGCGGCGCCGTATCTAAGACCCGCGCCACGCATTGATATTCAGGAAGGCCCAAGCCCGGGTCCCGCTCCAGCATGGCGAAGGCGTCGGTACGGGCCTGGGCAAGCATTTCCGAGTCCCGCAGCGGGTCGGCTATGCCCAGCATAAAATAACCGGATTGCTCGGTACCGGCAATCTGCCCGGGGCCCCGGAGTTTCAGGTCCTCTTCGGCAATGACAAAACCATCGGTATTTTCCAACATGACCTTGAGCCGCGTTTTCCCGTCCTCGGTGAGGCTGTCTGAGTAGACCAAAAAGCAATAGGACTGGTCTTTTCCCCGCCCGACCCGCCCCCGCAGCTGGTGGAGCGCCGAAAGCCCGAACCGGTCCGCGTGTTCAATCACCATACACGTCGCGTTCGGCACGTCAACCCCCACTTCAACCACGCTGGTAGCCGCCAGTATCCGGACCGCGCCGGCGCGGAAGCGCTCCATGATCTTCCGCTTCTCTTCTTCGTCCCGTTTCGAGTGGATAAGCGCCGCCGGATACTCAGGAAACACTTCCTCTGCCAAACGCGCCGCCATTGACTCCGCGTCTTTCAAGCCCTTGCCCTCGTCGGCTTCGATAAGGGGGTACACAAAATACGCCTGCTTCCCTGCGGCAAGCTCCTTCCGGACAAAGGCGTAGACTTTCTCTTCGTTGGAACTCCGGGCAAGATGGGTTTTTACCGGCTTTCTGCCGGAGGGCATATCAGGAATGACCGATATATCCATATCGCCGAAAACCGTAAGCGCCAGCGTCCGGGGAATGGGGGTGGCGCTCATCATAAGCAGGTCAGGCCGCTCCCCTTTTGCCATGACAGCCTGCCTTTGGACCACGCCGAAGCGGTGCTGTTCGTCAATCACCACAAGGCGCAGGTTTTTATACGCCGCGTCTTTTGAAAAAAGCGCGTGGGTTCCCACTACAAGGTCAATATCTCCTGCGGCAAGGCTTTTTAAGAGCGCCGCCCTGCCTGAGGCTCTGATATTGCCGGTGAGAAACGCCGGGCGCACCCCCAGGGGCTCAAGAAGGGCGGCGGCGTTTTCCGCGTGCTGCCGGGCTAAGAGTTCTGTAGGCGCCATAAGCGCCGCCTGCCCCCCCGGTTCGACGGCCCGCAAAGCCGCCAGAAAAGACACCAGCGTCTTGCCTGACCCCACGTCCCCCTGTAAGAGCCGCGCCATCTGGCACTGGCCGTCAAGGTCGCGGTTTATCTCCCCTATCGCGCCGGCCTGCCCCGGGGTCAGGGCAAAGGGCAGGCGTTCCAGCAGGTTCTGCTGGAGAGGGGACGGGCGGAACTGAGGCGCGCTCCGGCCCCCTCCTTGGGACCCGCGGGCTTTGGCGCGGCGGCACACCAGCACCTCAAGATAAAACAGCTCCTCATACACCAGAGTCCGGACGGCTTTTTTAAGCTCTTCGAGGGATTCGGGAAAATGGACGGCCCGAAGAGCCTGGGCCTTGGGAAGAAGCCCGTCCCGGTCTCTGATAGGGCGGGGCAGTTCGTCTTCCACAGGACCTGCGTATTGGACAAGCGCCTGATGGATGAACTTCCGGAGCATACCTTGATTAAGGCCCGGGCGCAGCGCATAGACCGGCAAAATCCGCCCGAAGGCGCTCTGTTCCGGCGCAGGGGCGCCGGCGCCGTCCAAGGCTTCCACCTCAAACGCGGAAGACTGCAACTCGCCGTACCGGTACTGGAACGCCCCCCAAAGCCGGTAATAATTGCCGGCTTTAAGGACTTTTTCTATAAAGGGGCGGTTAAAGCACACGAGAGAGGCCCGGGTGCCTTTATCATCCTCCACATAGACCTTGAGGGTTTTCGTGCCGCCCGACCCGAACCAGGTATGGGCGAGGGCCCGTACCACGGTACATACCGGCGCCGCGTTGAAATCCCGCAGCGGCACGGCCCTGCTCCGGTCCTCCCAGTCCCGGGGATACCGGCAGAGCAGGCTTCCCACGCTGGTTATCCCTGCGCTTGCAAGGGCGCGGATAGACACGGGCCCTGCGCCTTTAAGATGGTCGATGGTTATCGTAAGTTCTCGCAAAAACATCGCGCTCCCCCGCGTCCGGGCTTTCCTCTGGCTGCAAGCTCATCGGTTCTCTCTTTTTTACGGCTTCTTTGAGAGAACCGCTGCTGGTTGGTATTTTGCAATCTTATATGAAGAAGGGCGGATTCCGCAAAATACGGCGTCATCGTATCATCATAAGGGAAGCCTCTCAAAGACGCGTATTGCCGCCCGCGCCAAGAGGCTTCCTATGAGCAGGGCGCCGGCCAAAAGGGCGATAGAGGCAAGGATACTGGCTTTATAATTGACAAGCCGGCGCCTGAAAAGAAAGCGGCTGAGCCGGTAGAGCACCGGCTGGGAGACGGTATCCACCATTCTCCAGAATGTGCCGTATATATTGCGGCTGGCGGCGCAGGCGATAAAGCGCAGGGCAAGCGCCGCGATAAAGAAGCCGAGAATAAACGAGATCCCTGACCACAGGGCGGAGACAACCATCGCGATAATGATACCCAGGCGCAGGGTTCCGAATCTTCCCAGCATAGAAAAGACGTTGTATCCCAGAGACAGCGCCGCAAGGGCGATAACCGGCGAGAAATCAAGGTTTCCGGCGCGCAAAACCGGGAACCGGCGGAACCAGTTCAGGTACGGGTCGGTAAGGCTTCGGAGCAGCTCCAAGGGGCGCCCGTACTCGGCGCCGCTGAACCAGCTTAGCATCACCCGTATAAAGATGAGGAGCATATAGAGCCCTGCGGCGCCGGCAAGTATATTCATAATAGTCTGCATACTTACAAAATAACACATCCCGCCCCTTTCGTCGACAGCCTGCGGCTGTTTCACCCCCTGCGGGGGATTCAGGTGCTTCCTGCGGCGGGAGGGTTTGCGGTTTTAGTCACAACCCAGAAGCGGCGCCTCAGTGCGCTTTGATGACGCACGGGCGCTGCACACGCCGCCTTTATGGGGGGTTTGGGGGGTCTATGACCCCCCAAAAAAACATAAAGAGGCGCGGAGCGCCGATAATTCGTTATACGATAATGATTTATGCAGGGACAGGAAACTTTTTCCGGTGAACGCGGAAGGTTTGCGCGGTAACGCGCAGGGTTTGCGCGGTAACGCGAAAAGTTTGCGCGGTAACGCGGAAGGTTTGCGCGGTAACGCGAAAAGTTTGCGCGGTAACGCGGAAGGTTT
>JAITHF010000219.1 GCA_031280115.1 Spirochaetaceae bacterium
CCCCAAGCCCCCCATAAAGGCTTCCTGCCTCGCGCCCTTCCGCCTGCGAATTCCGCTGAGGCGCCGCTTCATGCGATCCCTGCACCCCCGCACCCGGCCTGCCGTAAACAGCCGCAGGCTGCCTGTTCGATAAACTGGTCTATGAGAAACTCCGTGTCCCGAGGCCCGGGACACCCTTCGGGATGAAACTGAACCGCCCGGAACGGCCCGGTATTCGACCGTATTCCTTCAAGAGTGCCGTCATTGGCGTTAATAAACCACGGCTCCCAGCCTTTGGGAAGGCTCTCTTTGCGTACCGCGTACCCGTGGTTTTGGCTGGTGATATAACAGCGCTTCGTGCCGGCTTCAAGGCACGGCTGGTTCTGCCCCCGATGACCGTAGGGCAGTTTATACGTGTCCGCGCCGGCGGCAAGCGCCATAATCTGAACCCCCAGGCAAATCCCGAAGATAGGCTTTTTCTTTTCAAAGGCGCGGCGCACGGCGGCGATGGTTTTGCCGCAGGACTTGGGGTCACCCGGGCCGTTGGACAGAAAAAGCCCGTCATAGTCATCAAGCCCCTGCAGGTCATAATCCCAGGGCACCCGCAGCACTTCCGCCTTTCGTTCAAGAAGGCAGCGCAGAATGTTCGCTTTCGCCCCGCAGTCAATCATAATAATCCGGGGAACCTTCCCGCAGGCGCCTTCAGGAACAAAGGTTTTAGGCTCAGGCGGCGAAACGTCCGCCACAGGATGGGTAAGGGCCCCTGAATCAATCGTAACGTCTTTGCGGCCTTCCACCAGAATTCTCCCCTGCATAACCCCGCGTTCCCGCAGGCGGATGATGAGCGATCTGGTGTCAATCCCGTATATTCCCGGAACATTATGCTTTTCCAGCCACGCCCCCAGAGACATGCCGGAAGAGAAATGGCTCGGTTCCTCGCAGGCTTCGGACACCACAAAGCCTGCCGCCTGTATGCGGCCGGACTCAAGGTGCAGCGGAATGCCCTGTTTGTCAAAAAAAGGCGCGCCGGTCTTTTTATGGAGCGGCACGCCGTAATTTCCCATGAGCGGATAGGCGGCCACCAAAATCTGCCCCCTGAAGCTGGGGTCTGTGAGGGACTGGGGATAGCCGGTCATGCCGGTAGTAAAGACCACTTCTCCTGCTTGGGACCGGTCTTTTCCCAGGGACCAGCCCGGGTATTCTGAGCCGTCTTCCAGCACCAGGCGCGCGGGCCTGGGTTTGGCGGGGTTGCGTTTTTTCATCGTAAATCCACCATACCCGCCGCCCTCAGTCCCGTCAACCCCTGCACGGGCGCGGCGCAGGCAGGCTGCCTCTGTTCCCAGCAGCCTTGGTTTGCGTCTATGAGCCGCAAAGCATGAAGCCTAAGCAGGCTGCCTCTGTTCCCAGCAGCCTTGGTTTACGGCTATGAGCCGCGAAGCAAGAAGCCTAAGCAGGCTGCCTCTGTTCAAGCAGCCGTTGAAACAGCCCGCAGGGAGTTACCAGGGCGGCGCGTTTGCGCTGGCCGGTTCTGCAAGCGGGTAATAGTGCGCCAGAATCTGGGAGGCGGAAAAGCCCGCCTGGGCCATGCCCGCGGCGCCGCTCTGGTCAAGCCCAACCCCGTGCCCCCAGCCGGCGCCTTGAAAAATAAAGTATTCCGGCACGCCGTTCCTGCCGAGTTTGGCCTGTACTGTAAAAAGATTGCTCCGCAGCCCCCCGAGGCGGCTGCGGATACGGTCCCCTTTGATACGCATAACCCCCAGAGAACCGCGCATCTCAACCTCGTGTATCCGGCCTGAAATGCCCCTGCCCCTGCTTACGACCGCCAGAATATCACCGATAGAACCGTACTCAGCGTTCCGGGACCGCAGTTCCTCAACAGAGACCCACTTTTCCCACCGGTACGCCTGAGGCGAATGGAGGTTGGGCATTGACGAGTAGGATTCCGGCCTCTCCCGTATCCAGCGGGTCAGGCGGTCAAGGGACAGCGCGGACAGCCGCGGCGGGGCGAGCTTGTCCGGCACTGCCGCATTAAACGTGTCGTCCCCCCACACGGACACGGTGTTTTCGCTGTAGCCCCCGTGATTGGCCGAGTAATAGGCTTTGAAGGGCTTGCCGCCGGCAGTAAGATACATCCCCCTGGTGGCGTCCACCGCGGCGGTGGCGGCGGCGGCTTCGCCTGTGACCCCGCGGTACGCGGCGGAAAGCACCGTGCCGTAGAGGTCAAAGCCCCGCTCCCGGTACTGCCCCCTATACGCCAGCGTATAGGAACGCGCCGCGATTGCCTGCGCTTTAAGCGCCTCTTGGGGCCAGGACGCGGGCATCTCCGCAGGAATAACGCCGTAAAGGTATTCTTCTATATTAAGGATGTTTATCACACTGACCCGGTTGTCCGCTATCCGAAACTCGATGCTGCCCCGGTAGCTGCGGTCTTCCCCGTCGGAGCCGCCTACAATGGTGGTATTATCAGGGTTAGGGTAGGCGAGCGCCACCGGAGCGGCTGATTCCATGAGGGTCTGTTCCTGCTGGTTCTGTATAAGAAGCCGGTTGTCCCGCCTGCTTATCCATAACTGCTCTGACCCGCCGCCGGCCCGCTCCTGTTCGCGCTCAATGCCCGGGACTCCGCCGCTCCGCAGGGTATAGGCGCCGCCGGTTTTCACGGTCGCCATGCTCTGCCCCTCCATAAGCGCGATACGCACCATGACAAGGTCCTGCTGGCGCAATGACCGCACCGTCGGGGGCGCGGCGCTGAGCAGGCGGCGCGGCGGCGGCGTTCCCCTGTCCTCCACCTGGGGCAGCATCCCTGCCGCTTCGTCCAGACTCCGCTTGATAAGGCTGTTCCAGGGGAAATACCGGTGCGCGCGGTTCAGATAGGCGTACGCTTCCTGATACTTCCTCTGGCGCAGGAGCGCGGCGCCCAGGGGAAAGAGGGCGGTACGCATCTCAGGATCTTGGCGGAGGGCGGTTTTGAAACAGGTTTCCGCGCCGGACGGATCCGCGGCGGCGTACAGTTCCCCGAGGGCGAGCCACCCTATGGGGCGGAAGTTCTGCGCGTCAAGGCTTTGACGCAGAAGCCGGGCGGCTTTTTCCGGCTCCCCCCGGTCCCGGCGGAGAAGGGCCTCGTAAAACAGGGTGTCAGGGTTCTCTTGGGAAAGGGGCAGGAGCAGCAGGGCTTTCTCGTAATTTCCCGCAAGGCAGAGGGCGGTAAAGAGATCTTTATCCATGTCAGGCGGGCGGGGCCGGATGCGTTCAAGCATCTCTGCTGCTAAGGCGCTCCGCCCGGTTTCGCTGTAGGACCGGGCAAGTTCCCATTTGATACGCGGGTTTTCCGGTTCCGCCTGAAGAAGCTGTTCAAACTCCCGGATGCTTTCCTCTACATTGCCTTGATAATAGGCCGCGACCGCCTGCTGCTCCGCAGGGTTTCCCCCTGCGGGCCGGGGTGCGGAGGGGGAAAAGGACATGATCGAGAATGAATCCGCCCGCAGGGGCAGGGGCGTTAGAGGCGGCGGCTCAGGCGTTGCGGTTACAGGCGGCGGCGGGAAGCGTTTTATCGAAACCTGCGGGGCCGGGGGCTTTTCCGGCGCAGGCGCCGGCGTTGCCAGCGGGGGCGGGGGCGGCAGGTCAAGGGCCTGGGCCAGAAAAACCCTGGGCGCCGCGCCGGACGGCGGGTATGCCGGCGGCAGGGCGGGGGGCGGGGCGGGCGCCTCGAATCGGGCGGGGGGCGCGGCTGCGGCTTCATCAAGCGTTGTTTGAGGCCCTGTTTTCACCGGGGCTTCCTCGGAGGGTTCGGGCGCCGCGGCGCACGAGAAAAGACACATAACACATAAAACCCAAAGCATAGGATGAGTATACGCCCTACCGCTCCCCGCCGTCTAGCGCCCCCTACACCCCCTGCGGGCAGCCGGAGGCTGTTTACGGCAGGCCGGGTTTGAGGTGCAGGGTTTCCTTGATGTAACGCCTCAGCGGAATTCGATAACGCACGGGCGCGGGGCAGGAAGCCGTTGGTTGGGGGTTTGGGGGAACTGGTTCCCCCAAATTTTATTAAAAGAGGCGCGAAGCGCCGGTAATTTTTTATATACCAACAGGGCGCGATGGAAAAACCGGTTTTTCCGGTGAACCAAATAAGTTTGCCGGTGAACCGGACAAGTTTGCCGGTGAACCGGACAAGTTTGCCGGTGAACCGAATAAGTTCTCCGGTGAACCGGACAAGTTCCCCGGTGAACCGGACAAGTTTACCGGTGAACCGAATAAGTTTGCCGGTGAACCGAATAAGTTCTCCGGTGAACCGAATAAGTTTACCGGTGAACCGAATAAGTTTGCCGGTGAACCGGAAAGAGTTCCCGGTGAACCGGAAAAACTATCCTGCCCCAGCAAAACACATTATTTTATAACGAATTATCGGCGCTGCGCGCCTCTTTGAAGAGTTTATGGGGGCTTTTTTACCGGCGCTTCATGGTTTGCGGCTCATAGCGCAAACGACGACTGCTGAAACAGCCGGAGGCTGCCGGCGCTTCATGTTTCGCGTATTCTTTTGCGAACTTCCCGGAAGGGAACAGCCTTCGGCTGCCCCCAAACCCCCCACTAGCGCGACGTGTGCAGCACCCGTGCGCCTGCGGCTCATAGCACAAATATATTTTTCTATATACTAACAAAGCGCGGCAGGAAAACCGGTTTTCTTGCCAGCAAAGCTGGTTGGTTTGCGGTAAAAGCAGGTTGGTTTGCGGTAAAAGCAGGTTGGTTTGCGGTAAAAGCAGGTTGGTTTGCGGTAAAAGC
>JAITHF010000223.1 GCA_031280115.1 Spirochaetaceae bacterium
TTACCGCGCAAACCTTCCGCGTTACCGCGCAAACCTTCCGCGTTACCGCGCAAACCTTCCGCGTTACCGCGCAAACCTTCCGCGTTACCGCGCAAACCTTCCGCGTTACCGCGCAAACCCTGCGCGTTACCGCGCAAACCTTCCGCGTTACCGCGCAAACCTTCCGCGTTACCGCGCAAACCCTGCGCGTTACCGCGCAAACCCTGCGCGTTACCGCGCAAACCTTCCGCGTACACCGGAAAAAGTTTCCTGTCCCTGCATAAATCATTATCGTATAACGAATTACCGGCGCTTCGCGCCTCTTTAAGAGAATTTGGAGGGTCATAGACCCTCCAAACCACCCCTAAAGGCTTCCTGCTTCGCGCCCTTTTGCGAACTTCCCGTAAGGGAACAGCCTCCGGCTGTCAGCGCTTCCTGTTTCGCGTATTCTTTTGCGAACTTCCCGTAAGGGAACAGCCTCCGGCTGTCAGCGCTTCCTGTTTCGCGCCTCTTTGTGCAAACGACGATTGCTGAAACAGCCTTCGGCTGCCCCCAAACCCCCCATAAAGGCTACCTGCGCTGCGCCTGTGCGCCTGTAAAGCGCGGTGAGGCGCTGTCTAGGGAGTGGAAGGCTATGACCGTGAGGGCGATGACGGTTCCCGGGGCAAGCGCGCACCAAGGGGCGTTGAACAACACGTTCTGGGATTCTGCAAGCATCCGCCCCCAGCTTGGAAACGGGGGCTGGACCCCAAAGCCAAGATAACTCATGGCGGACTCCGCAAGAATCGCGTTAGAAAACCCCAGCGCTACGGCTGAAAAGAGCGTGGGCCCCAGATTAGGCAGGATATGGATGAACATAACCCGCAGGCCCGACGCCCCCATAGCGCGCGCGGCTGACGTGAAGTCCGCGCGCTTATAGCGCAGCATCCCGTTTCGGGTGATTCTCACATAACTGGGAACAAAAAGCGCGCACAAGGCGGTGCAGAGGGTAAACGGGCTGTTCCCCATAAGCGAAAAGAGCGAGAGCGCCAGCAGGATGCCGGGAAAAGAACTCAGCCCGTCCATAAGGCGCAGCACCCCCTCATCCAAGAGGCCCCCTGTGTAACCGCAGATCATGCCCAGGGTGATTCCTATGGCGGCGCTGGACAACACGGCGGCTGCCGCCACTGCCAGGGTGTACCTGCCGCCTATCATCACCCGTGAAAATACGTCCCTGCCGAAACTGTCGGTTCCCATAAGGTGGGGCGGCCCGGGCGGAAGAAACCGGCGGGACAGGTCCATCTCGTTATACCCGTAAGGGGTATAAAACAGGCCGGCTGCCGTCATACCCCCTATCCCGCAGGCAAGGGCCGCGCCTAGGATACACGCAAGGCGCCGCATACTACGCCCGAAGCCGGGGGTCCATAAGCCAAATAACCGTCTCTGCCAGGGTGTTCCCCAGCACCACGACAAAGGCCGTATAGACCAGCAGGGCCTGCGCCAGAGGATAGTCCCGGGACATGACCGCCGCGATAAGGAGCCGGCCCAGGCCGGGTATAGCAAACACCTGCTCAATGACGATGCTGCCGGAAAAAACGTCCCCGATTATCATGCCCAGCAGGGTAATTGCCGGAACCGCCGCGTTTTTGAGGGCATGGCAGCAGATGAGGCGCCCGCGGGAGGCGCCCCTGCTGGAGGCGGCTTTCACATAGTCGCTTTTAAGCTCGTGCAGCAGTGAGCCGCGCAGGAATTTCATCACCATTGCCGCGTTAGGCAGGGCCACCGCAAGGGCCGGGAAGAACAGGCAGCCCAGAAATCCGGCGGCGCTGTCTTTGTAGGACACATAGGCGCCCGGGGCAAAGAGGCGGAGGAGAAGCCCGAAGACCCAGATAAACAGTATCCCCAGAAAGAAACTCGGCACCCCGATAGTAACGGCGCCGAGTATCTGAACAAGGCGGTCAAAGAAGGAGTGTTCGTTGAGAACAGAAAGAACAGCCGCCGGAAGGGAAATAAGGATGATAAGAAACAGGGAAAGGCCGGCCAGCGCGCAGGTAACAGGCAGCCGTTCCGCGACCAGGTCCGAAACCCGGGCGCTCTGGAAGCGCAGGGACCTTCCTGAATTGCCGGAGAGAAAGCCCCGGACCCAGGAGAGGTACTGCGCAGGAAGGCTCCGGTCAAGCCCCAGCCTTGAGCGGAGGGCGCCGCGCTGTTCCGCCGTGGCTTCAAGGCCCAGGGCCATAGCCGCAGGATCCCCCGGGATAACAACCCTGAACGCGCTGAACGTGATGAGGGACGCCAGAAACAGGGTAAGAAGGGCGGTCAAAAGCCGCCGGATGAAAAAGCCCGCCACCGGTTCCGCCCTCTCTGTCTTTTGGCAGTCCTGTCTTTATTTATGCTGGCGGATAGTGGAGAAGTCAACCACATAGAGCGGATAATCAACCATCCCGCTGAACTTGCCCTTGGGGAAGACCACGAACTCCAAGATGTCCTGTATATAGACGCTTGCCGCGTCCTCAAGGATAATCCGCTGAGCCTGTTTGTAGAGCTCCCGCCGGCGCGCGTCGCCGGTTTCCCGCAGAATGCCCTCATAGACCGCGTCAAAGCGGGGGCTTGCGAAGTTCACGAAGTTGCTGGCAGCGCCGCTCTGATAGCGCTCAAGGAACCCCCGGGGCGACACGACAGGCGCGTCAAGGGAAATAATCGTGGCTTCATAGTTCCGTCCGTAGTACACCTGGGAAAGCCATGCGCCCCAGTCAACGAGGGTGATAGACGCGGTAATCCCGACACGGGCAAGCTGGTTTACCAGGACCTGTCCGGTGTCAATGTGCATGGTATAGTTCGAGGCAAGGGTTATCTCAAGGGGAAACCCGCCGGCATAGCCCGCTTCCGCAAGGAGCGAGCGGGCTTTCTGCGGATCCGCAGGATACCCAAGGCCGGCCTGGTAATACTCGTGCAGCCCCGGAATAAGGGGGCTTGGGGAAGGCTCGCCCTGCCCGTAGAACGCGGCGTCGATAATTTCTTGGGCATCCACGGCGTAATGTATGGCTTGGCGCACCCGCAGGTCGTTGAGGGGGGGCGCCTTGTTGTTCAGCGCGAGAAGCTGCACCGCGCTTGAATGGCGGGACGGGGCGTCGAACTCCGACAAATCGAGCTGTTGGAGGAGCGCGCCGGTAAGGGCCGCGCTGTCAATGGCGCCGCCCCGCAGCGCCAGCACCTGGGCCGCTGAATCAGGGATGAATACATAGGTGATTTTGTCAAGGTACGGCAGCCCCTCCTGCCAGTAGCGGGGGTTTTTCACCAGTGAAAGGGAGCGCTGGGTTTCATAGGCGGCAACGGCGAAGGGGCCGGCGCCAATCGGGTTTTTCTCCCGGTCCGGGTTATTTTTCGGCACCACTCCCACGGTAAGATAGGGAAGGAACTCCATATCCGGCGTTTTAAGGGTAATCCGCAGGGTGTTTTGCGGCGTAACCGCTACTTCTTCGATCTGGTCAAGCCGGTTGAACCGGGCTGCTGCGGCGGTTTCCAAGGTAAACGCCGCATCCTCAAGGGTTACAGGCGAGCCGTCGTGAAACGTCAGTTCAGGCCGCAGGCGGAACTCGTACACCAGCCCTTCTTGCTCAACTGCCCAGCTCTGCGCTGCCGCCGGCTTGAGCGTGCCGTCCGGCGCGGGCTTCACCAGCCCTTCAAAGACGTTGAATAGGATACTCCGTCCGTCTGCGGTATGAGCGGCGGGGTTGAGGGGGTCAAGGGTGCGCGGTTCGGTGGCGATGCCAAAGCGCAGTTCCCCCTGGGGAGGAGGCGCTTTATTTTTGGCGCAGGCGGCGCCGGTCATAGATAACACAATAGCAAAGCCGATAGACAGGCAGCAGGTCTTTTTCATAATCATACATCCTTTACGTGTTTTTGAGACTATACCCTAGTTACCGCAAACAATGCAAGTCCGCAGCCGAAGGCTGTTTTAGGTGCTTCTTGTAGCGGGAGGGTTTGCGGGTTTAGTCACCCCCTGCGGGCAGCCGAAGGCTGTTTCATGTGCTTCTCGCGGTGAGAGGGTTTGCACGTTTAGTCACAACCCCGAAGCGGCGCCTCAGCGGAATTTGCAGGCGGAAGGGCGCAACGCAGGAAGCCGCTGGCTGGGGGTTTGGGGGCAGCCTCCGGCTGTTTCAGCAGCAGCGGACTGCGCTATGAGCCGTAAAATAGGAAGCGCCAATAATTCGTTATAGAACAATGATTTGTGGGGGGACAGGATAGGTTATTTTGCTGGCAGACAACTTTATTTTGCTAGCAAACAAACTTATTTTGCTAGCAAACAAACTTATTTTGCTAGCAAACAAACTTATTTTGCTAGCAAACAACTTTATTTTGCTGGCAAACAACTTTATTTTGCTGGCAAACAAACTTATTTTGCTGGCAAAACAACTTGTTTTTACTACAAAATAAACCGGTTTTCCTGCCGCGCTCTGTTGGTATATAAAAAATATAAAAAATATCGGCGCTTTCGCGCCTCTTTGAAGAGGATGCGGAGGGCTCTTTTATCAGCGCTTCATGTTTCGCGGCTCATAGTGCAAACGCCGATTGCTGAAACAGCCTTTGGCTGCCGGCGCTTCATGTTTTGCGGCTCATAGTGCAAACGCCGATTGCTGAAACAGCCTTTGGCTGCCGGCGCTTCATGTTTCGCGTATTCTTTTGCGAACTTCCCGTAAGGGAACAGCCTCCGGCTGCCGGCGCTTCATGGTTTGCGGCTTCTTTTGCGAACTTCCCGTAAGGGAACAGCCTTCGGCTGCCCCCAAACCCCCGCTAAAGGCTGCCTGCCTCGCGCCCGTGCGTTATCGAATTCCGCTGAGGCGCCGCTTCGGGGTTGTGACTAAACCCACAAACCCGCTCACCGCGAGAAGCACGTGAACCCCCCGCAGGGGGTGACTAAAATTGCAAACCCGCTCACCGCGAGAAGCACGTGAATCCCCCGCAGGGGGCCTTACGCCCGGCTGCGAGGGGGGAAGGACATGAAGCCTATAAACAAATCCTCGAAACGCCGGTTCCCTGCGAGGGAGAGGGGCTTTATTGCCCCCGCCGCCCTGCACGCCTCCTCCCGAAACGCCGTGTTAAGAAGGAGCGACGCAGCCCCTGACAACGCCGTGTTGCCCACAAAAGCTGTCTTCCCTGCAAAACACGCCGGCAGCAGGCCCGTATCAAACAGGCTTTGTTCCCGCAGGCTGTATCCAAAGGCCCCGGCAATCAGCACCGCCCCGACCGCCTCTTCCGCTATACCTGCGTGTTCTAAAAGCAGCGCCACACCCCCGCGTACCGCCGCTTTCGCGCTCTGGAACTGCCGCACGTCTTGTTGGGTAAGGTACACGTCACCGGTAATTCGGAACGCCGCCGTCCCGCCCCGGTTTTTTTCTCTCTTTTCTCCAAGCCGCGCCCCGAGCGCACGGGGGAACCTCTTAGCATCCGGCGCCGCGAACCGCCCGCTTTCCTCGATAACGCCCCAAGCCGCCAGCGCCCCGATAAGGGACGCAAGCCCGCTTCCGCAGATGCCCCGGGCCTTCCCGCCGCCTATCACGCGGCAGCGCAGGCGCCCCAGCCGGTCAATGGCCGCCGCTTCCACAGCGCCCTGCTCCCCGCGCATGCCCTGCGAAATCTGCATCCCCTCAAACGCGGGCCCGGCGGGTACGGACGCCGCCGTTATCACCCCTTGCCGCGCCGCGGCCATCTCCCCGTTGGTGCCAATATCAATGAAGAGCGTAGGGACCGCCGCGTGCAGGAGCCCCGCTGCCGCCGCCCCGGCGCTTATATCCGCGCCCACAAAGCCTGAAACCACCGGCGGAAGATAGATGAGCCCCGGCGCCGCGATAGGCAGGCCCGGGTCGGTGATATGGCCGCCCCCCTTCAAGCGCGGCGTGTACGGGCAGCGCCCCAGAGAGGACGGGTCGGCCTTCGCCGCAATGTGGAGCATAGCCGTATTCCCGCTGTATACGGCCTCGTAAATATGCGCCGCCTGTATCCCTGTCCGCGCGGTCATGGCCTTGATAAGACGCGCCGCGCCGTCCATGAAAGCGCGGTACAGGGTTTCCAGCCCCGCAGGTTCGCTTGCGATGAGGATGCGGGAGATAAGGTCTTGGGCGTAGCGGCACTGGGGGTTAAGCGCGGTTTCCCGGGCCGTGACGCGGCCTGAGCGCAGGTCAACAAGCCATGCCGCCAGGGTGGTGGTGCCGATGTCAAGGGCAAGCCCGTAGCAGGAGCCCGTCGTGTCCCCCGCTTCAACGCCCAAAAGCGCTTCCCCGCCGTACACCTGCGTATTCCCGTTGGAGAAGGTTTTGCGGATGAAGGGCTTTCGCTCGGCAGGGGGGAAGCCCGCGCCGTGAGCAAGGATAGGCTGCTTTACAGGCGGCGCCGTATCCGGCACTGCCACGGTGATACTGCCGAACACCTTGGTTGTGCAGGGCGCTATGTCAAGCGCAGGGGGCGCGTTTTCAGTACCGGCCAGCGCCGGAGACACCGGCGAGGCAAGGCGGGCGCGGCATTTCCCGCAGGCCCCGCGCCCCCCGCAGGGCGTTTCGAGAGCCACGCCCCCGCGCCGCGCCGCCTCAAGCACGGTAATTCCCGCAGGGAGTTCAAGCGCGGCCAGAACCGCGCCCCTTTCGTTTACAAACGTTACAAGCACCCGCCTGCCTCCTTGAAGGCTATCATAAGGCGCGGCGCCGCCGCCGTCAACGCCCCGCGCTCCCGAAAGGGCGCACCCCGGGCTATAACATTTCATTGCCCCGCCGGAGGCTGTCTTCTCCGCTTGTGCGCTTATCGTTTCATGGTCAACCCCCAGCCCCGCCGGGCCCTATTCAGCTTCCGGGCGCGAGCCAGCTTCTCCCGCTCGGACATACCGGCGCGGACGGCCTTGGATAGGCCGTTTCCCCGCCTCCTAATGCTTATCCGCGCGCCGGACTTTCACTCCGCGTACTGCTTATCCGCCGCAGTTTGGACGGCAAGCGGGCCATCCTTCCAAACCCCTCTATCCGTGAGCGCGTCCGCCGCGCTTTTTAAGCGGTTGTCCAAATCGGGCTTGCCCGTAGGGGGCATACACTCATCGGGCTTTACCCGTTTGGAGCGGGGCAGGTAAAAGCGCGCCGTTAGATATACCGGAATACCGATCGTGGGCTTCAGGCGGCTCGTAAACCCTGCTTTCACCCCAGCCTTCCCTGCGTCCGCCGTATGCGGGGTGCAGGTAGGCCCCTGTTTAGACAGGCGCGGACGGGGCTGCGGCTCGGGTATGCCAGAAACAAAGACTTCGTAGATAATGAACCGCTGACCCCCGTCCCGCGCCTCGTTTTGGTTCATACGATCCCCAAACACCGCCGGGCATTTTTCGGCGCAGTGCGCC
>JAITHF010000247.1 GCA_031280115.1 Spirochaetaceae bacterium
CCTTTTACAGGATTTGATAGTATTGATGATAGAATGGAAAGAATACCCAATGATTTGAATGATAGTGCAATTCGCAATGAGTATTTAAATAATCATAAAACATGGTTTTTAAAATATCATCCTGACAGTATTGCTTCATTTGAAAATGAAATGGAAAAAAATATCATTCAAAAAAGGCGGTAGAATTATTTGGTGAGTTGTAATGAAATGAAAGAGCGCCTGCGCTTCGCATAACAGGTCTGTTTGAGCGGCGCCAAAGCGGGCGCCGTGTCATGCGAGCCCTGCACCTCAAACCCGGCCTGCCGTAAACAGCCTTCGGCTGCCCCTATGGGGGGTAGTAACAGGGGCTTTATCGTATTAAACTGTACGTCAATATCACACGAAGGAGTGAATACCCATAATGAAGAGGGATACACGCAACGATACTGCGGGAAACCGCAAAACCTCGATTAAACGGAGGGTTCTGACGTTCTCAGCCGGCTTCTTTCTGCTGGTGCTGGTAGCGGGGACTGGCGCGTTTTTTCTTTCTATGCACGATATTATCCGCAAAACCGAAGCGGAAGAGGCGTCCCGCCTCATTGAAAACAAAGTCTTCCAGCTTGAAGGCGCCGTAACCAGCAAGATGCACCTCTCTTTTGCTATGGCAAACTCGCCGCTTATAAAGACGTTCCTGTCGGAGCAATCCCCAAGCAGCGTGGAAAAAATGGCGCTCGACGAAATAGACGGGTACCACCGCCTTTTTAACGGGGACTCTATCTTTTGGATACGGGATAATGACCGCAAGTTTTATATTAACGGAAAGCACGCCTATGATGTTGACCCAAGCAACAGCAACCAAAGGTGGTACCGGAACGCCATGAGCGGCACAGAGCCGTACGTGTTCACCATCGGCACCCAAACCGGCGTCGACGGGCAGGTGTATACGAACTTCTGGCTGGACGTGCCGGTCTTCGGGAGCGAGGGGAAGCCTATCGGCGTGGTCGGCGCCGGCATCCGGCTTGATAACTTTATCTCCCTCCTGTACGCGGACCAGAAAGAAGGGGGACGGGACTTTTATATCTTTAACCTTGCAAACAACGAGATAACCGGCTCCCGGGACAAAAGCATTTCCGCAGGCAAAACCCCGCTGTTTGAAGTCTTTGGCGAGGAAACCGGGAACGCCCTTATCCAGGCGGCCAAAAACGCCCGCGACCGCGGGAGCCTTGAGGTTTTTACGCTAGGCAACACCATATACACGGCGGGCTATATTAAAACCCTCAAATGGTCAATCGTAGCAATGGCGCCGCTAACTCCCGCGCAGTATCTTACCACCGGCATAACCGCCCTCTTCGCCGCTATGGTGCTGGTCCTGCTGGGAGTGTTCGTTATTTTCAACCGGTTTATCTTTACTATGCTCCGCCCCCTCTTAGAGGTGAAAAACGTGGCGTCCGCCCTTGCGGCGCTGGACTTTACCGCTGATATACAGCGCTTTCGGAACGACGAGATCGGGGATACCCAGCGGGCGCTTATTCGGATACGGGACAGCCTTAGGGATACGGTGGAAGACTTAAAAAACCACCTTTCCGCCACAGAGGCGACCAGCCGCCGGCTTAACACGGTCATCCTTGAGTCCCAGGACGCGCTTTCGGTTATAAGCGGGAATATGGACGACATGGAGGCCAAGACCGACGACCAGAAGCGGTCGGTTGCGTATGCCGCGGACGCGGTGGGCGAGATTATCAAGTCTATCGACGGCCTTGAGGCGGCGGTCTCGACCCAGGCCGCGCACCTAAGCGAGTCCTCTGCGGCCATAGAGGAGATGGTGGCCAATATGTCGTCCATAAAGCAGGTGGTTTCCCAGGTAGGAGAGACCGCCTGCGTATTAAGCGCCTCGTCGTCTCAGGGGCATACCACGCTCCTTAGGCTTTCCGACGAGGTGCAGCGGATACGCGAGGGGTCAGGGACCTTGCGGAACGCCAACAAGACCATTGCGGACATCGCGGCGCAGACGAATATCCTTGCCATGAACGCGGCGGTTGAGGCGGCCCACGCAGGGGAGTCAGGCAAGGGCTTCGCGGTGGTGGCCCAGGAAATACGCAAACTGGCGGAATTGTCCGGGAAAGAGTCCGAAGGCATTTCAGGGCAGATAAGAAAGCTGGAAGAGGCTATCGAGCGGATAAGCGCCGCGTCCGGAGAAACCGTGGCGGCTATGAACCGGATATTTGCGGAAATCAAGGGCTTGGACGGGTCTTTCACGCTGGTAAATAACGCGGTAGACGAGCAGGCTTCCGGGGGCGAGCAGATACTCACGGCGCTCAAAACCCTGCAAGAGACCGCCGGAAACGTGCGGGACGGTTCAGGGGCCATACAAAAGCAGAGCGGCTCTATTCATAAAAATATGGAGAGCCTGAGGCTGACTTCCGAGGAGGTAACCAAGCGCGCCCACGAGGTGCGGCTGGCAAGCAGAAGCATCGCCACCTTCCTCGATCAAGTTTTCTAACACACCCGAAGGCTGTTTCACCCCCTGCGGGGCAGCCGCAGGCTGTTTCACGTGCTTCCTGTAACGATAGGGTTTGCGGGTTTAGTCACAACCCCGAAGCGGCGCCTCACCGCGCTTTGATAGCGTTAGTAGCGCAACGCAGGAAGCCTTAGTAGGGGGTTTGGGGGCAGCCGAAGGCTGTTTCAGCAGTCGTCGTTTGCACTATGAGCCGCAA
>JAITHF010000181.1 GCA_031280115.1 Spirochaetaceae bacterium
AGGAGCGGATTGCTCTTCCCCCGCCCGCGGTGCACATAGACCAGCCCCGCGCCGTTGAACTCCGGTATCTTGACGCGGATTTCCTGATCATGCCAGGCGAGATATGACGATGCGGTGAGCGGTATGCCGGCAATCGTTATGTAGGAGGATCCCTGTTCATCCCCGAAGTTGGTTCCCTTAACGCTGAGAATATCCCCTGCCCGCCCGATACGGGGCTCAAGGGACGCCATAACCGGCGTATCTTCCGCGCACGCGGCGCATACAAGGGCAAGGGTAAGCGCGGGAAACAGCGGCGGGTTGAAGAAGAAAGAAAACAGGCGCCGAAGGGGGCTACGGTATCGGCTCATGGCCTGTGTTTTTCGGCCCGTCCCCTGAAGGCGCCGGCGGCGCGGGGGCCGCCGAATAGGGGCGGAGCCGTATCTGTATCTCGATACGGGCTTCGTCCTCAACTGAGCCCAGGGGGAAAAAGTAGACCGGTTCCCCGAACTCAAGGGCGATGGTTTGTAGCGTTGTCTGATAACGGATGCCTTGATTGGGGACGTCTATCCAGATTTGCCCCTGCGCCACCAGTACATTGTTCCCGTTTTCCCTCAGGTACGGGGTAAACTGCACTGCCACCACGATATTGGTTCCCACGAGTTTTAAGCCCACAGGCCGCCCCGGAATAGTTACCTTTGCATTGACCGAATTCCATACTTCCTGCTGGTTCCGCTCGATTACTCTGGCAACTATATCCAACACCACCGCCCGTTCTTTAATGCCGGGCAAAAGCTCCTCAAGGGAAAGCTCTTGAGAGGATGCGCCTGCCGCAAGAAACAACAGGCCCCCTATCGCGGCAGGTAACAAATGCCTTCTCATCATCGGCTCGCGGTTCTCCGTGAGTAATCCGCCGCTTTAAGGATAGTAGGCTCTCCGGTGCAGGAAAAATTTTTACTTTCCGGGAGCCGGATTATCACAATATCGGTGGCGTCCTGATTTCCCAGATACTGGAGGACGCTGTTCATATCCGAGACCGGCACGATGCCCTGGGTTCCCGATGCCGCTATGGGCTCCTGATTCTGGAACGGCTGCGGGGTCCGGCGGGTGAGGGCAAAGGCGAAGGCAAGAAAGAGAGCCGCCGCCGCCGCGGCCAGAGCGGGCAGGGGCAGCGAGACCCGCCGCCCCCACAGCCTGTCCGCCGGCCTCAGGCGCCGGTCTTCCGCGTCCGAAATACGCAGCCGCCGCCAGACCCGATCCTGCGCCGCGGTTACGGCCTCCTTTTGGGAGCCCTCCGGGTCCGCGCCAGCCTCCCGCAGCATCTTTGAGCACCGCCTGAACCGCTCAAGTTGAGCCTGACAGGCGGGGCAGGAGCCAAGGTGGGCTTCCATTTTCTCTTTCCATGGGGAAGGCAGTTCCCCATCAAAGTACACAGAAAGAATTTGATAATCAGGACACATACGAACCATCCTTTGCTAAAAGCCCGGCTAACCGTTCCCGAGCTCTGAATACCCGAACCTTTACGTTTCCCTCGCTGATACCGAGGGCACGCCCGATTTCTTTATAATTCAGCTCCCCGTATTCTTTTAATATCAGTACGATACGCAAATTCTCCGGCAGTTTCTCCAGAGCTTCCTTTATTTCTTTTCGGGTCTGCCGTTTAATCAGTATATGTTCTCCCGTATCCACAACCCTCGCGTCTTCCCGGAAGGCTTTCTGGTATGCTTTCCGTTCCCGGTCTTTGCGTTTCGCGTAATTAAGCGCGGCGTTTTTAACCACGCGGATAAGCCAATACTTCGCCTCTTCTGGATTGGGAAAAACCATATTTTTTTCATACAGCCGGAAAAAAGCTTCCTGGCAAAGGTCTTCCGCCGCCTCTTCGCTGTTGGCGATACGGTAGGCTATCCGAAACAGTATCGGAAAGACCGTTTCGTACATGGCGCGGAACTCGGTCCGCGATGCCTTCGGCTGAGGGGGCGTAGTATCCTTCTTTTTTAAAAACAACGTTTTCCCTCAACCGTTACATAGTCAGAACTGGAGCGGTTACCTTTCGCAGCGCCATACCGTACCGCCCGGGCGGTCTTCCAGAGCGACCCCTTTATCCCTGAGGGTCTGCCGGATGCGGTCGGCTTCTGCGAAATTTTTTGCCCGCTTCGCCTCGGCGCGGGCCGCCACCAGCCGCTCAATCTCGCCTTTTAATTCCGGCGGCACCGAAATCGAGCGCCTTCTCTCTGCTTCAGCCGCCAGATTAAGGCCCAGCACCCTGTCCATATCAAAGGCTCCCAGCAGCGCGTTTTGAGGGCTCGTTTCAGGATCCCGCAAGAGGCCCCAGAGTTCGGCCAAGCCCCGCGGGGTTGAGAGGTCGTCTTCCATGGCCTTATTGAAAGCATCAAGGTAGGATCCGGCTTTGCTTTGGGACAGGGCGGAGACCGCAGACGGCTCCGGTTCCGGCAGGGCGGCGGCGGGGCCCAGCGCCGAGGCTTTATCCATAATCCTGTCTATAAGGGATTTTCGGGCGTTTTGGGCGCTCTCAAGGGCTTGATATGAAAATTGAAGCTGGCTGCGGTAATGCCCCCCCAGAAGAAAGTACCGGTAATCCAGCGGGTCATAGCCGGCATCAACCAGGCTTTGGAGGGTGAGAAACCCGCCGGAAGACTTTGACATTTTCCCCCGGTCCAGCACAAGAAACTCGTTGTGAACCCAGTAGTTCACCCAAGGGTGCCGCCCCATAGCGGCTTCGCTCTGGGCAATCTCGTTGGTATGATGGATAGCGACGTGGTCGATGCCGCCGGCGTGGATGTCAAAGGTTTCTCCCAGATATTTGATACTCATGGCGGAACATTCGATGTGCCAGCCCGGATAACCGGTTCCCCAGGGGCTTTCCCACACCAGCGCCTGATTTTCAAACTTGCTTTTGGTGAACCAGAGCACGAAATCATGGGGATTGCGCTTGTTTTCATCCACCCCGATACGGGCGCCGGCTTTCAAGTCCTCAAGGCGCAGGCGGGCAAGCTCTCCGTAGCGGGGGAACTTGGTAATATCAAAGTACAGGTTGCCGCCGGCAGAATAGGTGAACCCCTGGCCCTCTATCTTTTTGATAAGAGCTATCATATCACCGATATGTTCGGTAGCCCTGCATATCACGGTGGGAGGGGTGATATTAAGACGGCGGGTATCGTTAAAAAAAGCGCGGGCGTAGAATTCGGCCACTTCAAGCACGCTTTTTCCCCGCTCCTGGGCGCTCTTTACCATTTTGTCATCCCCGTCGTCATTATCGCCGGAAAGATGGCCCACATCGGTAATGTTCATTACATGGGTTACCTCAAAGCCCATGCGCCGCAGGGTTCTCACAAGAACGTCATGGAGCACATAAGCCCGCAGGTTGCCGATATGGGCGTAATTATAAACTGTGGGGCCGCACCCATAAAAGCCCACTTTTCCGGCGGTAATAGGTTTAAAGACCCGTAATTCCCGTCCCAGGGTGTTAAACAACGTAAGCGACATGGAACCTCCGCTTTGGTTTACGCTCCTTCTTTTTTCTTGCAATCTTTACAGTCTGTCGTGATATAGTCTGCTACGCACCCGTCGCATAAGGAACATTGCTGACAATCCCCGTATTTTACCTGATCCTCGCTCATCACTTTGCCGCACCTTTCACACGCTACTGCGCCCATGGTTTCCTCCATTCTGTCATTTCTTCTATCGTATCATTTCTTTTATACATACATAACATACATCATGCGTATCATTTCTTCTATAAAATAACATTATTATTATATAATCAGTATCATTGCGGCCATTGCTTTTTATGCCGTCCGGTTTTCTTCAAGACCTCCGCCTTTTAGTATATGCCGCGCTTTTGAAACACTATAGCACACCTTGCCTGTCCAGCGCAAGCGCCTTTTCCCTCCCCCTCTCCACGCCTGTCCGCACCGCTATCCCCCTTGGGGCGGCTGCGGCTGGGCCTGGGATTTCTGCTCTTTCTTTTCTTTTTGACGGGCTTTCATAACGTGCTTGAAAAGCATATCCGCGTCTATCTTGTCATCCACCCCGAACTGAGGGATAACCCCTTCGCCTTTGATACTGCGGAACAGGGTGGTGTCATTGGCTTCATAGGCCCAGCTCTCCGGATTATTGACAAAATAATCCAGCACCGTAACCACCGAGAGGGTAAAATAGATAAGCGAGGCGTTGTTCCGCTTGGCCGGCCCCAGGAGGGTATCGAGCCGCATGGCAAGCGGGTTCGAGGCCACTTGAAAGTTATAGGGCGCCCAGGGGTTGGCGATGCCCTTACAGGGCCCCTGTTTATCGGCGCCGCTCTGCTTGCCCGCCTCAATGCCGGAGGCCACCACAGTAAGATATTTCCGCAGTTTCCGTATTTCAGGAAATACCGGCGGCATAATGTTCTTTTTAACCGATGTGGCCATGATGTTCTCAAAACGGTAATGGGGGAAGAAGGCGGAGCGCTTAATCCCCTGAAGCTCCGCGTATATGCGCTTGGCGTAGTTGGTGCCCCGGGAGTCAAGAGAGGTTTCAAGAAGCTGGCAGTATTCGATGAGGCGGGCAAGGTATTCCTGGGTAAAACTGATAACGTATTCCCGCCAGCCGTTGATAATTTCGTCAAGGTGGCCGTCAATGCCGTCAGCGGCCTCAAAGGTGACGTACCGCAGCGCAGAGGTCAGCTCCTCTATAACGCGGATGAGTATGACAGCCTGCAAGAGCGGGTCTGTGGGGGCGATAAGCTCGTAGCCTTTCTTTAAATCAAGGGATTTGGCAAAGTAGCCGTACATATCCGGGTACGTTTCCGGTTTGTCCCAGCCCCCTTGGGGAAAAAGAGACTCAAGAGTACGCAGCCCCCGGTCAATCGCTTTGCGCTCGCCGTTCTGGACGCTCTGGCTGGTTTCGGCTTCAGGTTTCTCAGGCTCCTTAACCGCCGGAGCATCTTCTTTAGGCTTCTCTTCCTCGCTTTTCTGGTTCATGCTTTCCGGCGAGATACGGTCTTTTTCGGTGATATTAAGAAACGCCATGATGCGGTTTCTCCGCTCAAGGAAAAACCGCTGGTACGGGAGCCATTTATTGGACAGCAGTTTAAGGAGCAGGGGGTGCAAAAGAAAGTGGATATTTCTGAACACAGTGTCATAAGCGCCCAGAGCCGAGCGGATATGTTCCTGATACTTGTCCTTCGCATCTATGGGATTATCAATGTACAGAATTTTATAGAGCAGTTTATAGGCCCCTTTGATATGGGTTTCGTAATCTAACTGTTCAAGGATGAAGAGCGGTTTATACACGGCCCGCAAAATTTCCGTAAGGTCGCTTACTTTAACTGATTTGGGGCGGGACTGCATACGCGCCATATCGCTGCTTATCCGCTCGATATTCCAGTGCCGGATAACATCGAGAATAGAAAACATAAAGGGCGACATTTTTTTAAGCTGCTCGTTATTGCGCAAGTTGTTGCGCGGCAGGAGGGTTCTCGTTGAAATCACTAAGAGTTCTAATACTTTGTAGTACCCGCCGAGCTTATTCGTTATGAAATTGGCGCTTACATAATCGGGGCTTTTCTTTATGAACGAAAGAAACGACGCGGCAAGCTGGACTATGGACTTTATCTCAAAGGGGCTTTGCGCCTCATACCGGTCCATCTTAAACCGTTCAGCGTAGCCCAGTTCAACCGGCACATTCGGATCGTCATCAGGGTCTGTTTTTTTGGGGGCGGAGCTTTTCTTACGGCTCCACCGGCCTGCGCCGCTCCCCCGCTCGGTTTCATCTGCCGCGACTTCAATGCGCCGCATGGGCTGGGCCCGGCCCCGGCTCGGGGGGGCGCCGGTTTTCGCCGGCTCCTGATTTTTTTCCACCCCCACTTCCCCGCCAAGGACTTCCGCCATGCGTTTGGCTTCATCCGCGTTGATGTCCCCTAAATTCTGCCGCACCCGGTTAAGCTCCCCGGGGGCGTATATCGCCTTTTCTTTTGCCATAGCGTCTCCTCAATATCCCTTTTAACTATGATCTTTTCTATAAACTAATGAAGCTCTTACCGAAGCTCTTGCCAACGAATCTCTTACAATTATTTTTTATATTTTTTATGCCTTTATCCCTTATCAATGATTTTAATGATTTGCGTTATGCTGTACAAGGGCTTCCCGCTCTTAATAAAACTGCATGAGCAGGGGGCGCCGCATTGATAAAAAACAGAAAAAACAGAAAAAATAAAAAAAATAGAAAAACAGGATATAATGGCCCTATGAACGTACTGCTGGTTTTGATTTCAGTGCTGCCTGCCTTGGCGGTTTTTAATTGCAGGCCCTGGCCCCATACGGCGCGGGAGGCAGCAAAATATGTGGAAAGAACCATTTCCAAATCCCCTTTCGTCCTGTCAGGCGGGGCAAACGACGGTAAAATTACCTATTGGCGGGTATATTTTAAAGACAAACCGGATTATATATTTTGGGTTTACAGCAGCCGGACCGCATTGTTCGGTATTCCGACAGGGTATCGTCTGCATAATAACTTTGACGCCATGTTTTCTTATTATTATTTCAATGAATTGGGTGAAAACCCGTCAAACCTGTTATACGCGGTAAAGCAGGACGATTATGACAGGCCGTATTATACAACAACGCGCATAACAGGGCATTATACGGCCCTGCAAGACGCCCGTATTTTGGCGCATACGATAGAGGCGTATTATACCGCTGTGAAAAGGCAGCCCTATCCGGCTCAATTAGCAATAACCTGCTGCCTTGCTGGGCCGGACGGAACCGAATTAGGCCGGTTTTATTTGTTTTTTGATGAACCTTACCGGCAAAAACCTATGTTGGCCCCGTTTTCGACGGTCATCGCCGAAGCAAACGCCCGGAACATTGAGGGGGCCTTGCTGCAATTTAGGGCGGATTACCTAAAAAGCGTCAAAGATTTTAACAGCCGCCTCCCTGACATGAATGAAAAAAGACAGGGGAACGGCCTGCCCCCTTTACCGCCTCGAAGCGAACAGGAATCAGGTAAAGATTATTGGCGTAAAAACAGGTAAGGGGCGGTTCCGGCCCGCGCAGGGTTTTGAACGCCCTGCTGCCGGACAGGGTTTACGCGGGCATCCGCCCGGCTTGAAAGGAGAGGGCGCTTCCTGCAAGCAGGCTTATAAGCGAGGCCGCCAGGGTTGCGCCGGATCCCAGGCCGGAGCGGGGGCAGAGGGTCAGGACAGAGCCGGCAGCAAGCCCCAGAATTGCCGCGTAGGTTTGTGCAGGCGCGGCCCGCAGCAGGAAGCGCACCAGCGCGGCGCCGGCGAAAAGCCCCGCGCCTATCCCCAGGGCCGCGGGAATAAGGAGGGGTATATTACCATCCGCTACCCCTCGGATAACCGTCGGGTAGAGACCCAGGGCAAGGAGAAGGAAGGATCCTGAAATCCCCGGAATAATCATGGCTATTGCGGCGCATCCGCCGCCTGCAAGGAGCCGTACCCAGAGCGCCGGCGTGAGGGCCGCGGCGGCGCCGGCTGTTTCTGAAACCCGCACGATTTTCATTATAACCATAACCCCAAGCCCGGCGAGGCAGCACAGCGCCTCTTCAAGGCGGGGCAGCGTTACAGGCAGGCGTATTTTACGGTACACCATAGGGAGGCTTCCGAGAATAATCCCGATAAAGAACCAATTCGCAGGAATTGGGTGGCGCTCGAACAAAACCGTAACCAGTTTGCTCAAGAAGACAATGCCTCCGGCGGTTCCGGCGCCCAGGGGGAGCCAGAACTTCCATGCTCCGGCGATTTTTTTTATATCCGGCGTGATGATTCCGATAAGGCGGTGGTATATGTTAAACGCTACCGCGATGGTTCCTCCTGAAACGCCCGGAATAACATTCGCCATCCCCAGTACAAGCCCGATACCAACCAATTTTATTGTTTCCATATTTGCTACTATACCAAATAAGCCGCCCCCGCTCCACCCCCTGCGGGCAGCCGGAGGCTGTTTCACGTGCTTCTTGCGGCGAGCGGGTTTGTGGTTTTAGTCACAACCCCGAAGGATGCGCCTCAGCGGACTTCGATGGCGCACGGGCGCAACGCAGGAAGCCGTTGGTTGGGGGTTTGGGGGCAGCCGGAGGCTGTTCCCTTACGGGAAGTTCGCAAAAGAAGGCGCGAAACATGAAGCGCCGGCAGCCTCCGGCTGTTCCCTTACGCGAAGTTCGCACAAAGAGCCGTGAAACATGAAACGCCGGTAAAAAAGCCCCCAAATTCTCTTAAAAGAGGCGTGAAAGCGCCGATAATTTTTTTAATATACCAACAGAACGCGGCAGAAAAACCGGTTTTCTTGTAGCCAAGAAAGGTTTTCTTGTAGCCAAGAAAGGTTTTCTTGCAGTCAAGAAAGGTTTTCTTGCAGTCAAGAAAGGTTTTCTTGCAGTCAAGAAAAAGTTTCTTGCAGTCAAGAAAAAGTTTCTTGCAGTCAAGAAAGGTTTTCTTGCAGTCAAGAAAAAGTTTCTTGCAGTCAAGAAAAAGTTTCTTGCAGTCAAGAAAAAGTTTCTTGCAGTCAAGAAAAAGTTTCTT
>JAITHF010000116.1 GCA_031280115.1 Spirochaetaceae bacterium
ATTGTATTTGAGTCAAATACAGACTTTTTTGTCTGCGGTCTAGTGTTATATTCAAGCATAGCATACGGTTTGCTGCGGGATGGTGCTGTATGTTCCGGCCTGCCTGTTGAGCCTGCCCCAAATGCGCCCTGTGCAGGCTTTCTGGGGGCTTTTTTACCGGCGCTGCGCTTCGCTTGCGCTTTTTAAGAGTTTATGGGGGAACCAGTTCCCCCAAACCCCCGCTAAAGGCTACCTGCGCCGCGCCCGTGCGCTATCGAATTCCGCTGAGGCGCCGCTTCTGGGTTGTGACTAAACGTGCAAACCCGCTCACCGCGAGAAGCACGTGAATCCCCCGCAGGGGGTGACTAAACCCGCAAACCCTCTCACCGCGAGAAGCACCTGAAACAGCCTTCGGCTGCCCGCAGGGGGTGATTTTAAAAAAATAAAATACCGATACTAATGGTATATTTACAGCACATCATACCGCCTCAGGGTATGATAAAAAAAACTGGAAAAACGAGAGAGCCATAGACAGCGCATTATGATAGGTTTTGATGTTTCAAAAGAGTGGGCCATTACGGTTTCGCCGGATACGCCGAACACGGAAAAAGCCGCCGGCGAATTGTCCCATTATATCGGCCTGCTCCGCAGGCAAGCCGGGCTTTCCCAAAAGCCCCCGGCGCTCAAGCGCGCTGGAGAAAAAGCCCCTGACAGCGGATACTGCATCCTTCTTGCGGCGCAGGATCAGGACCGGGATAAAAACGGGTTTTCTTGGCGCTTCAGGAAAGACCGCCTTGAAATAGACGGCGAGTCTGACCGCGGGCTGTACCGCGGGGTCTTTGATTTCCTCGGGGCTTTGGGCTTCCGCTGGCCCGGGCCGGATAAGGAGGAGCTGCCGCCGCTTGCCGGCGCGAAACCGCCTGAGTACGCGCTTAAAGAAAGCTACGCCTCCCATCCCTCAGGGCAGGACACAATCCGGCGGCGCCTCATTTTCCCTGCGCCCTCCCGGAAAGATCAGAAAAACCAAAACCTAAAACCGCTTATTACCTGGGCAGGGCGGAACCAGATTGATACGCTGGTCTTCTCCCTGCGTACCGTGTCCCTTGCGCCTGCCTCAGGCCCCGGGGAAAGGCAGTTTTTTTCCAAGACCTTTGCCAAGCGCTGTAAACAAGCAGGAACCTCAGCAGAAGAACTGCTTGCCCTTGCGGAACGCTGGGCCATGACCGTCGAGCTTGGAGGCTGGGACCTTTCTTTTTTGGTGCCCCGCCGGTATTTTCTCTTTCACCGGGATATGTTCCGCATGGACTCAGGGCAGCGGGACAAGCGGCACAATTTCTGCCCCACCGCGCCGGATACGATAAAGACGCTTCAAGCGGAGGCGGGAAAGCTGTTTCAGGCGCACCCTGAAATCAAGGTGTACCACCTGTGGCCTGACGCGGGGCATGAAAAAGCCTGGTGCTCCTGCCCCACCTGCCGGGCGTTCACCCTGGAAGAGCAGAACCGCATCGCCGTAAACGCCGCGGCTGACGCGCTTGCGAAGATAAATCCGGCGGCGCGGCTTTCGTTTTACGAAAACCCCTCGCGGAAAGGGAATATCGAGGCAAGAGCCAACCTCTTCAGGATACAGTGCCTCCCCGGAGAGGCCGGCGCCGAAGAGGGGGGCTGGTTTTTAAGCGGCTGACAGGGTGTTTTAATTGACGAAACCGGGGCGCTTGGGTATATTTTAAACATAAAAAGACAACCCAAGGAGACATTATGACCTATTCGATAGCCATGGCCGGCAAGGGCGGCACCGGAAAAACCACCGTATGCGGATTGTTTATCAATTATCTTGCCAAAACAGGGAAGGGGCCCATTCTGGCAGTGGACGCTGACGCCAATTCTAACCTCAACGAAGTATTAGGCGTGAAGGTAGAGTCTACTCTGGGAGATATACGGGAGGAGCTTGCGAGAGCCGGCGTGGACGACAACAGCCCGGTCCCGCCGAACATGACCAAACAGGAATACGCCAATTATAAATTCGGCTCGGCCCTGGCGGAAGAAGAGGACTTTGATATGCTGGTCATGGGCAAGACCCAAGGGAAAGGCTGCTACTGCTATGTCAACGACATTCTGCGGGACCAGATGAGCAAGTATTACAAAAATTATAATTATCTGGTGGTTGATAACGAGGCCGGTCTTGAGCACATAAGCCGCGGTATCCTGCCGCCGGTAAACCTTATCCTCCTTGTCAGCGACTGTTCAAGGCGGGGCATTCAGGCCGCGGGCAGAAGCGCCCAGATGATTAAGGAGCTTGGCCTCAAAGTTGAGGCAGTGCGCCTTATTGTCAACCGCGTCCCCCAGGGGGCGCTGGACAAAGCTATCGAAGACGAAATCAAAGCATGGGATATGACCCTTGCAGGGGTGATACCCCAGGACGATCAGGTGTACCAGTATGACGCCGCAGGGAAGCCCCTGGTTACGCTACCGGAGGACTCTGCCATCAAGCGGGCGCTCAAAGATATTATCGAGAAGCTGGGCGTATGATACGCGCCGATCACATGATACTCATAGGCTCTTCAGGCCGGAACGCCGGCAAAACCACCCTTGCTGCCGCCTTAATCAACCGGTGGAAAGGGCTTTTCCCCATTGCGGCGCTCAAGATAACCAGCATAGCAAACCGTTCCCATCAATGCCCCCGGGGAGGGGAAGGCTGCGGGGCCTGCTCCTCCTTAGGCGCCGCGCCTTTCGTCCTTGAAGAAGAGGCGCCGCAGGCCGGCTCCGAAAAGGATACCGCCCGCCTGCTGCACGCCGGCGCGGATCAGGCGTTCTGGCTCCGCTCCCTCTTTGGGGCGCTCGAAGAGGGCTACCGGGCGTTTCTGGAAAAGGCGCCGCCGGATGCCCTTGTTATCTGCGAGTCAAACAGCCTGCGGGAAGCGGTGGCGCCGGCGTGTTTCATTATGGTGCGTAACAGCGGCGAAACAGAGATGAAGCCCGCTGCGGCGCGGGTAGCGGCGCTGGCGGACATCACCGTGCAAAGCGCCCTGACGGATGATTTCTCCCGTCTCTTCGACCGCCTTACGGTGGAGCGGGACGGCGCCGCCCTGCGGGTCAGGGTCAGGCCCCAAGAAAGATGACCCTCTGGTTTGCCACGGGCAACGCCTGCAAACGCGCGGAACTTGCGGATATTCTTGCGGGACACGCCCTTAAAATCCCGTCTGACGCGGGGATACGGGATTTCGAGCCGGAAGAGGCCGGGGGATCTTTCTTTGAGAACGCCCTTATTAAAGGCCGCGCCTTGTACCGTCTGGTGAAGGAGCCGGTGATTGCCGATGATTCAGGGCTCTGTGTGGACGCTTTGCAGGGGCGCCCCGGCATCTATTCGTCCCGTTACGGCGGGGATATGACGGCGCAGGAACGGAACGCCCTGCTTCTTGGCCGGATGGCCGGCGCGCAAGAGCGGCGCGCCCGGTTTGTCTGCGCTATGGTGCTGCTGTTGAGCGAGGAACGTTTTTATATGGCCCAGGAAACCCTTGAAGGAGAAATCATGCAGGAAGAGCGGGGCGAAGGTGGCTTCGGCTACGATCCTATTTTTTATATTCCGGCTCTGGGGCGCACTGCTGCGGAACTTCCGGCGGAACTGAAAAACCGCGTCAGCCACCGGGGAAAAGCCGGAAAAATACTCCAATCCCTAATCCCAGCCGCAGGCTGCCCCCATAGGGGGATTCTGTGACTCAAGGTACGGCAGGTCGGGTTTCTGGTGCAGTGCTTAACGCCTCACCGCGCTTCGATGGCGTGAGCGGCGGGGGCTTGTAATACAGCGGCCCTTGACGTCCTGCATGAATAGCAATAAGATGCTCAAACTCCTTAAAAATAGAGTTACCCGTCTTAAAGGCAGGATAGGTCCCGTAAAAAAAGCGGCAGGAAGGTAAAAAGATGAAAAATGCGCTAGAAAAGCGCGGATTTCGCCCTTGCGGGACTTTTTTAAGAGGATATGAGGGGACAGGCCCCTCTAAACCCCCGCTAGCGCTTCCTGCTATGAGCCAGTGCGTTTGCAAAGCGCCATGAGGCGCGGCGTAAACAGACCCTGTTATATGCCGTTTGCCTGCACCCCATTATTTTATTTCAATAATACATTCTTCAAAAATATTTTCCATCCAATGTCCGTCATCTTTACTAAATCCTTTAAATATTATTGTTCTATTTTTATTTTCAATTTCTTGAATTATTTCATGTTCCCTATATTTATTTGATATTATTTCTTCAATATTTTTATCAAGTTTCTTGGTAATATTTTTTAATGTTTTCCAGTCTTTAATAATTATACTTACATTTTCAACATAACATTCCATTTTTAAATTATATACTTTATGAAATAATATTTTTATACAGTTTAATGTTCATAAATTCCATTTATTTTTTGCGGTTTGTATTTTTCCACAAATATCTTTGCGTCCCGCATATTTTCAGGATATTTCGCTTTTTCATTATTTTCACGAATACTTTGAAAATAAAACCCATTCTCAAGTAAATACTTTATTACCGCCCACTTTTTAATATCCTTTTTCTTTGGAGGCAAAAATTGATAATAAGTGTTTATCATTTGTTTTTTGCATTGGGG
>JAITHF010000121.1 GCA_031280115.1 Spirochaetaceae bacterium
CGGGATGGTGCTGTATGTTCCGGCCTGCCTGTTGAGCCTGCCCCTCCCGCGCCCTGTGCAGGCTTTTTGGGGGCTTTTTTACGCGCTGCGCTTCGCTTGCGCTTTTTAAAGAGATTTGGGGGAACCAGTTCCCCCAAACCCCCAACCAACGGCTTCCTGCCTCGCGCCCGTGCGCCATCGAAGCCCGCTGAGGCGTTGCTTCGGGGTTGTGACTAAAATTGCGAACCCTCCCGCTACAGGAAGCACGTGAAACAGCCTCCGGCTGCCCGCAGGGGGCAGGGGGGAAGGTTGATTTGCAATAAGAGAGGCGCTATACTTTGGAATATACCAAAAGAAAGAAGGTAAGCCATGGAGACAAAAAAGTTGGTCATCGGCGTTATCGGCGCGGATGTTCACGCGGTAGGGAATAAAATTCTCTGCCATGCCTTTACCGCGGCGGGTTTTGAGGTAACCAACCTGGGGGTTATGGTCTCTCAGGAAGAATATATTGAGGCCGCTACTGAAACCGCGGCGGACGCTATTCTTGTGTCTTCGCTCTACGGCCACGGGGAGCTCGACTGCCGGGGGTTCCGGGACAAATGCGACGAGGCCGGCCTTAAAGGAATACTCCTCTATGTGGGAGGCAATATCGTGGTGGGAAAACAGGACTTTGACGACGTGGAAAAGCGGTTCAAAGCAATGGGCTTTGACCGCGTATTCGGCCCCGGCACCCCTCCTGAAGCGGCTATTCAAGCCCTGCGGGAAGATCTGCATATCCAGTAGGGCGGGGGATAGGGTATGGAAGCGGTTTTACTGATTGACTTCGGCAGCACCAATACCAAAGTGACCGCCGTTGATCCGGCAGAGGCGCGGCTTTTGGGAACCGCCGCGGCGTTTACCACCGTGGGTACCGATATTGGCGAAGGGCTGGCGGAAGCCTTGGGGCTGCTCCAAAAAGAAACCGGCCCCCTTACGTTTGTTAAGCGCTTCGCCTGCTCCAGCGCCGCCGGCGGGCTGCGTATGGCCGCAAGCGGGCTTGTGCCGTCCCTCACCGCCTCGGCGGCGCGCCTTGCGGCGCTTGGCGCCGGCGCGAAAATCGTGGGGCTGTACTCCTACGAGCTTACCGAAGAGGACGGCGCCGCTATCGCCGCGCTCAAGCCGGACATATTCCTCTTGACCGGCGGGGTGGACGGGGGAAACAAAGACTGTATCCTCCATAACGCCGCGGTGCTGGCAGCCATGAAACCGGCTTTTCCGGTGCTGGTGGCGGGAAACCGCGCCGCCTCCGGCCAGTGCCTCAAAATTCTCGCAGGCTTGGAGGTTATCCCCTGCCCCAATGTGCTCCCCCGGTTGGGGAAACTCAATATAGAGCCTGTGCAGGAACAGATTAGAGCGCTTTTTCTGCGGCGCATTATCAACGCAAGGGGCCTTTCAAGAGAACAGGAACTTATTTCAGGAATCCTCATGCCTACCCCGTCAGCGGTGAAGCGGGCCCTGGAACTGCTTGCCCAAGGAATGGCCGGGGAAAAAGAGAGGAAAGGGGAAACAGGGAAAATAGAAAAAAGAGAGAAAAGAGAGAACGGGGAACAGGGCTTCGGCGAACTGGCCGCAGTGGACCTGGGAGGGGCCACGACTGACGTATATTCAGTGGCTTCAGGGCTTCCCCAAACAGGGGATACGGTCCTCAAAGGAATCCCCGAACCGTTTTCTAAGCGTACCGTTGAGGGGGATATAGGTATGCGGTACAGCGCCGCAGGGGTGCTGGAAGCAGCCGGCGCGGAACGGCTTGCCGCGCTTTCGGGCCTGCCGCAGGAAGCGGTGGAACAAGCCGTGCGGGAACTTGCGTCCCGCCCTGACGCGGTAGCCGGAACGCCGGAAGAAGAAGCGCTGGATTACGCCTTGGCCGCCGCGGCGGTGGAGGCCGCTATGGAGCGCCACGCCGGAACCCTCGAAGAAGCCTACACCCCCGCAGGGCCGGTGTTCGTACAGACCGGCAAAGACTTACGGAATGTGGGCCGGCTTATTCTCACAGGCGGCGCGGTCATCCGCAGCAAACGCGCCGGAGAGATTGCCGGTTACGCGCGGTACACGAAGGCGAAGCCTCATGCGCTTAAACCCGCCGGCGGGGAGCTTTATGTGGATAAGGCGTATATCCTCGCGGCTATGGGGCTTCTGGCCGAGACAGCGCCCGGCGCGGCGCTTCGTATTATGAAAAGGGAGATACAGCGATATGGAACTTGAGAACAAGCGTTTGCAAGACGATGATTTTTATAAGATCCGCCAAGAGGTGCTGGCCCAGTGGCCCACCGGCAAAGAGGTTGATCTTGACGCGAGTTTCGCCTATCACCGGAGCCTGCCTGAGAAAAAGATATTTTCCGCCCAGCTCCTCAAGGCGAAGGCCGCCGGCGCGACACTTATCCAGCCCAGGGCCGGGGTGGCGCTGATAAACGAGCATATTAAACTGCTCGCCTATTTGCAGGATGAAGGCGGGGCGGACCTGCTTCCCACCACCATTGACAGCTATACCCGGCAGAGCCGGTTTCAGAAAGCCGAGGAGGGGATTGCTGAATCCATCAAACTGCACAAATCAATGCTCAACGGCTTTCCGGCGGTGAACCACGGGGTTGCCGGATGCCGCCAGATTATCGACGCCCTGGCTGTTCCGG
>JAITHF010000129.1 GCA_031280115.1 Spirochaetaceae bacterium
AAAAGCCGGGCCAGCGCTTTCCCGGCGCTGGTTTTCCCTGCGTGCTTCGGCCCTGTAATAAACACTATGGCTGGTTTTCGCGTCATGGTGAAGCGTACTGCGAGCCTCCGGTCAAAAGCAAGGGGGCGTTCCGCGCCGCCGCCGGCTTTGCGGCCTAAGGAGGCGTAAAGAATATGTGGGTGTTAGCGCTTTTGCTTGGGGTCTCGGCGCTGCCGGTCCTGCCCGCGTACTTTTGGCTCCGCGCCCGTAAGTTCCCCCTTACGCCCCTGTGGTTCCTCCTGTCCCTGCTTGCAGGGGCGGCCTCCCTCTTTATCGCCGCGCTCATCCAGAGCCGGTATACGGCCCTCTTAGGCGCCCGGGAGTCCGGCTTCGGGATGTTTGTCTTTCACCTTTTTGTCCGTATCGCCCTGACCGAAGAGGCCGGACGGGGCCTTGCGCTCTTTGGGTTTTTCTGCCTCATGCGCGCTTTTAAGCGGGCGTTTCCGGTATCCGCCTGCTTTGACAAGGAGGATCTGTCAGGCGCCGCGGCCCTGGGCGGGGCCACGGGACTCCTTGCGGGGCTGGGCTTCGCGCTGGTCGAGACCGCCTCTTACGGAACCGGCGCCGCGGATATTACCCTGGCCCTGACCCGGTCGGTTACTGCCGCGCCGCTCCACGGGGCCTGCGGCATCCGGGTCGGCATGGCCGCGGCGCTCCTTGGGCGCAGGCCCGTTCACAGCGCCTTGCGCTTTCTGTCCGCGGCGGCGCTCCACGGTATGTACAACTTCATGGTGCTTAATCCGCGCATACCCCGGGCATTGCCGCTGATACTCGCGTTCCTCGCCCTGTTCTCATCGCTCCAGGCCATAAAATCCCCGCCCCCCGCAGGCGCGCCCCCCGCAGGGGCGCCGGATTAGATAACATAGTCCCAAAAGCCCTCCTGCCGGAGTTCTTTGAACTCCCAGTTGCTGCGCTCGTCCATCTTATATTGCAGTTCCGGGTTCTTCACGCTTACTTTGGTCTTCTCCGGCACCGACTGGGTTACAAAGGCGTTGCTCCCGATAACCACGCCCTCGCCGACCACGGTGGCCCCCCCAAGAATCGAGGCGCCTGAATAAATCGTTACATGATCTTCTATGGTGGGGTGCCGTTTCAGACCTTTCATGGTCTGGCCCCCGCGGGTGGAAAGCCCCCCAAGGGTAACCCCCTGATAGAGCTTCACATAATTGCCGATAATCGTGGTTTCGCCGATAACAATGCCCGTGCCGTGGTCGATAAAGAAGTGGTGCCCTATCCGCGCCCCGGGATGGATGTCGATGCCCGTTACATTGTGGGCGTATTCGGTCATAATCCGGGGGATAAGCGGCACCTCAAGCTCATAGAGCACATGGGCAAGGCGGTACACCATAATCGCGTAAATCCCCGGGTAGCTCGATATAATCTCATCTTTGCTGAACGCCGCCGGGTCCCCGTCAAAAGACGCGGACACATCCATCGCAAGGTATTCCCGCACACAGGGCAGGCGGGCGAGAAACGCGAAAGAAATATCCTCTGCCGGCACTGCCGGCGCGCCAGAGTCCCGCCGGTGCAGGAGGGCCTGTTCAATCTGGCTTGAAAGGTTGAACTGCACATCCTCAAGGAGGTCTCCTGCGTAGTATTCAAGGGATACCGGGGTAATGTTCTTTTTGCCGAAATAACCCGGAAATATAATGCAGCGGAGTTTTTCGATAATAGCAATAAGCGCGCTCCGGTTGATCTGGCTCCCGGTATCAACCTTGATGATTTCCTGATGATCCTCATAGCTTTCAAGAAGCAGCGCCACCAGTTCCTTTATACGGGTATCGCTTTGTTTTCGCATACGCCGAACCTCCACACAGCGGCGTCTAAACGCCGCACTAATTACTAGGATTTCTTTTGTACCATAGTATACCTGCGAAACCCTGTCAATGCCCCCTTCACCGGCGCGCGGTAGTGTGCTAAGGTGGGGCTATGAAATTGTTCTGCCTGCTTTGGGTTCCGCTGTTTTATTTCTTTTGGTCTTCTCTTGGGACTGAACAGCATACTGGCGCGAAGGGCATCCTGGCTCTGAGTTTGGGAAGTGCGGCGGCGCTGGCCCAGTTCTTTCTGGGCGCCTTGGTTGACCCCGGGGGCTTCGGCGCGGAACGCTGGATAAGCGGCTTTGCTGACATGGTGGCCTTGCCGGTCCTGCTTCCTTTCGCCGTGTTCCTCCTCATCCTTCCTCTGGGCTTTTCCCGTGATTTCGCCAGTTTCGCCTTGCTGTGGCTTATTCCGGACCTTGCGCTCCGCCTGGTAAGCTGGAGCGCCCAGAACAATCCGGTTCTGCTTGTGATCGTCCCGGTTCTGCGGACGGCTGTGGCTGCGGGGATGTCCTTTTGCCTGAACCTTATTATGACCCGCAAAGCGCCGGCGGTTATTGCAGGCGTACTGGGCATCCCCCTCATGCCTTTTGCCGGAACAACCAGCTACTGGGCGTTCTTTTGCCAGGACCCGGACCTTGGCGCGGTATTTCTGGCGGTTACTGCGGCGCCGGCGCTCTGCGCGGCGGCCTATCAGTGCCGGCAGCCCCGTCCGCCGGCAGCGCGCCTGTGAGGGGGAGCACAAGGAGAAAGCGCCCTTGTTCAAGGGACAGGGAGAAGGAGGGCGCGGCGGTTTCGTTGCTGACGCCGGCAAAGCCGCGGTTCCAGGGCGCCGTGTCAAGCGGCCACTTGAGGCCGCGGCTGCGGATCTTCCAGGGGCCGCCGCCAAGGGGAAAGAGGGAGGCGGTGCTTCCTGCGGGGCGGGTCAGGCGGACGGTTTGGGGCGATGTGAGGCAATAGATGTCTTCCCCTTTGGTGAACCAGCGGTCCGGGCAGGGGTCCCGTTCAAAAAGGCGTTCAATCCCAAAGAGGTGGTCTGTTCTGCCGCCGCCGCCGCCTATGATCCAGATTTCTTGGCACTGGTGTTCCCAGAGAAAAAAGAGCGCAAGTTCTGTGTCAGTATAGTCTTTATCTCGAGGATAGACCTTGACCTTCTGCGGGTCATATTTTTCCAGCCGTTCACGGGTATCAAGGGAGTCCATATCGCCGAGGATAATATCCGGCGTAATGCCGGCGCGTTCTGCGGCAATCAGCCCTGAATCAGCGGCGGCTGTCAGCGCGGCTCCTGCGGCAAGCGCTGCGGCCCGCTCCGGTTCGGGGCCCTCTCCGCCGGTGAACACCACCCCCCGGCGTTTTACAGGGTTTAGCGTGAGTTCCATAGAAAAAAAATAGCCCTCCTCTCCATCTATTTCAACCCCCTGCGGGGGATTCACGTGCTTCTCGCGGTGAGCGGGTTTGCGATTTTAGTCACAACCCCGAAGTTGCGCCTCATCGCGCTTTGATGGCGTTAGTGGCTCAACGCAGGAAGCCTTTGGTTGGGGGTTTGGGGGAACTGGTTCCCCCAAATTCTCTTCAATGAGCAGCGGCGGGGTCTTGAAATACCGCTCCTTGACGTCCTGCATGACCGCAATGGCCTCGTTGAGCGCGTCTTCCGCCTCGTTTGCGCGGTCATGCAGGGTTGCAGCCGCCAGCACCCCCTCCCCAGGTTCCCGCCTTCTGCACGATGCGGAGCCGTTCTTTGGGAAGCCATCTTGGATGATTGTACATACACAATACCTCCTTAAAAATAGAGTTACCCGTCTTAAAGGCGGGATAGAGACCGTAAAAAACGCGGCGCCGCCAGCAGGAAGCGCCGCCGGAGCGGGAAAATCCGGCTCGGATTTGAATAGATTTGACTCAGATTTAGAAAGATCCGGCTCAGATTTAGAAAGATCCGGCTCAGATTTAGAAAGATTTGACTCAGATTTAGAAAGATTTGACTCAGATTTAGAAAGATTTGACTCAGA
>JAITHF010000160.1 GCA_031280115.1 Spirochaetaceae bacterium
GTCAATAGCCACGCTGGAACCAACTTCCGCGTCAATCCGGTCAACCTTCAGCAAAGCGCCTTTTTCGGCTTTGTACTGTTTGCCTTTAAATTCTATCAATGCGTACATGAACGATTTCCCTTTATTATTTCCTTTATGTATTTCAAGAATAAAAAACATATACCCCAAAACCGCCGGTTCGTCAATCCCGGGGCCCGGGTTTTCAACGCCGCCCCGCCTGCCGGCAGGCTCTTCTTGCGAATATAATCTTATTATAGCGCCGGCGCCGGGAAAATCCAAGCCCTGCCGCAGGGACATTGCATACCGACGCCTAAAACGCCATACTACCCTTACCAGTATTGATGAAGGATTATCTATGTATTTTACCCAAACTTTTATTCCCACTTTGCGGGAAGTGCCGTCAGACGCGGTTATCGCCAGCCACCGCCTCATGTTCCGGGGAGGAATGATCCGGAAACTTGCCAACGGCCTCTTTGCCTACCTTCCCCTGGGCCTGCGGGCTTTACGGAAGGTGGAGCGGATTATTCGGGAAGAGATGGACGCCATAGGCGCTCTTGAGATAAAGCCGACGGTGGTGGTGCCGGGGGAACTATGGAAAGAATCCGGGCGGTGGGACTCTATGGGGGAGGCCATGCTCCGGGCGGAGAACCGCACGGGCAATGATTTGGTCGTGTCCCCCACAGCGGAAGAGGCGGTTACCGCGCTGGTACGGGACGAATTATCCAGCTACCGCCAGCTTCCCCTCACCTTGTACCAGATTAACACCAAGTACCGGGATGAAATCCGCCCCCGCTACGGGGTCATGCGGGCGCGGGAATTCGTGATGAAAGACGCCTATTCTTTTCACGCAGGCCAGGCAAGCCTTGACGCCGCGTATAATGCTATGGGCGCCGCGTACCGCCGGATATTCAAACGCTGCGGCCTTTCGGTCCTGCCGGTAAAGGCGGACTCAGGGGCTATGGGCGGAAACAGCTCGGAAGAATTTATGATAGAGAGCGAAATCGGGGACAACACGCTTCTGCTCTGCGAGTCCTGCGGGTATGCGGCGAATGTGGAAAAAGCGGTCTGCGCCCATGATTTCGACCCGCCCCCGTCCCTTGAAGAGGCCAAAACCCGGTCCCTGTCCTCGCCGGCGCTTGAAAAAGTATCCACCCCGGGGGTGAAAAACATTGACCAGCTCTGCGCGTTTTTCAAGACTGACGCCAAAAAGTTTATAAAGACCCTGATTTACCGTATGGCTGCTATGGAGGGCGGCGCCGGCAGGGGCGCCTTTGTTGCCGCAGCCATCAGGGGGGACTTGGCGGTGAACGAGGCGAAACTTGCCGCGGCGCTCAAGGCGTCCGAGGCGGTTCTCGCCTCTGAAGCGGAGGTTGAGCGGATTACCGGCGCTCCCCTTGGATTTGCAGGGGTTGCGGGGCTTACGGGCATTCCCCTCATAGCGGATACGTCGGTTACGGCCATGACTGACGGGATTACCGGCGCGCTGGCCGACGGCTTTCACTACGCCCACGCCGCGTACGGCAGGGATTTTACCCCCCATCTTATAGCCGACCTGCGGACCGCGAAGGCAGGCGACCGCTGCGCCCGGTGCGGCGGGGCGCTTTACGAGAAGAAAGGCAACGAGCTGGGGCATATTTTTAAGCTCGGCGACAAATATACCCGTTCCATGAAGGCGCGGTATCTGGATGAGAGCGGCCAGAGCCGGACCCCTCTTATGGGCACCTACGGCATCGGGCTTGACCGGACTCTGGCTTCAGTGGTGGAGGAGCACCATGACGGCGACGGGATTATCTGGCCCCTTGAGGTGGCGCCGTATCAGGTCATACTTATTCCGGTTAAGTACGAAGGGGCGCTGAAGGCCGCGGCGGACGGCCTTGCCTCCGCCCTTGAGCAGGCGGGGGTTGAGGTCTTGGTGGACGACAGGGAGGAGCGCCCCGGGGTTAAGTTTAAGGACGCGGACCTTTTGGGCATACCCTATCGGGTGGTGGTGGGGGATAAAACCTTGAGCCTTGACCCGCCGGCGCTTGAAGTGAAGCGGCGGGGCGAGAAGGGGTGCCGCATGGTTGAGCTTGATAAAGCCCCGGCGCTTCTTGCGGAGCTGGTCAAGGCGTAAGGGCAGTAAAACCCTGCGGGGGCGGACCGCCGGTTAAAAGCCGCGCTTGCAGCCGGGCGCCGGGCTATGGCCAGGGTATAGACCTCTTTCGTAGCCGGGTTGGTCCAGGTCTCAAGCACATAGAACCCCCGCAGTTCTTCTGACGCGCTTACTTTGGTGCTGGTGCTGGTATCAGAGCTTGTAAAACTATTGTCCCGGGCCCTCGTCTGGGAGGCTGCGTCAACCGTGTGGGATACGGCGCTCACGATGGCATACAGGGCGTTCTCGTACGAAGCGATAACCGTTTCTTTATGGGAAGAGCGTTTGGCGTATCCGATGCCCGGGAGAAAACCGGCAATATCCGGCAGCGGGCCCTCAACCCATTCGGGCTTGCCCCGGCGGTGTTTCCCGTGATAGGCGGGCGGCGGGTCAGGCGCGGCGTAGCGGGTCCGCACAAAGACCGCGTTATCCGTCTCAAGCACGTCGCTTTCAGGGTCAAAGTCAAGGGCCTCTACCAAGTCCTTATAGTTTTCATCAGTTGCGATCTGGGCTTTTCTGGAGCGGCTGTAATCCAGAAGGCCAGCGCCGATGTTTTCCTCGATAGTAAACGAGCCTTTGGCGTATTGGAACAGGGCAAGCCGCCGCGCCGCGTCTTCCAGGGCCCGGCGCACCGCTTCATTATGGTTCACCCGCTTCCCGCTTACGCCGTGAAATATAAGCTGGT
>JAITHF010000185.1 GCA_031280115.1 Spirochaetaceae bacterium
CACGCCGGAAGACGAATACTATCTTGGCCGCGCCGTGGCTGCGCGCATACTGGCCCAGTATCCCCTTCTTACCGGAAACCCCGGTCTGGCCGCGTACCTGAACCAGATATGCGCGGCGCTGGTTATCAATTCAGACGAGCCTGCCCTCTATAACGGCTATCATGTAAGCGCCCTGGACAGTCAGGAGTTTAACGCCTTTGCCACCTCCGGCGGGCATATCCTTATCACCAGGGGCCTCATAGCAGCGGCATCGTCAGAGGACGCCCTTGCCGCGGTGATAGCCCATGAGATAGCCCACATCCAGCTGCGGCACGGGGTGCGGCTTGTGGAGAACCTGCGGGCGACTGACGACCTCTCAAAGGCCGCTGAACGCTCAAGCCAGCTTGCAGGGGATGAGCTTGAAGCGGAAGCCCGCCAGACCTTGTTCGATAATTCAGTGCGGGAAATGGCAAGCGGCCTTATGACAAGCGGCTACTCCCAAGAACAGGAGTTCGAGGCCGACCGGCACGCCTTGGGGCTCTTGCAGAAAACCGGCTACAGCCCCTCGGCGCTTTTGGACGTGCTTAAAGCCCTTGAGGCCCGGCAGGCGTCCCATGCAGGCGGGTTTAACGCCACCCACCCAAGCCCGTCCCTGCGTATTGCCAACGTTGAAACCGAAACGGGGAAGTACGCCGTGCCGGATACCCGCACGTTCCGCTCCTCCCGCTTTCAGGCGGTAAGTAAGTAGCGCAGGCGGTCTGATATGAAAAAAAAACAGGCGAAAGCCAAGAAGTATCAGGCCGCCTTGGTGATTACCCTCGGGGTATTCGCCGCGGCGGGCCTCGGCCATTGGTTCGGCGCCTTTGCGTACCTGGAATATAAAACCTATGACCTGCGGGTTACGCTTACATCAGAATCCCTTAAACCTGCCGACGATATTGTGGTGGTGCTGTTAGACCAGAACAGCCTTGACTGGGCGGATCAGGAGCGGGGCTGGGGCTTCCCTTGGCCGCGCAAAGCCTACGGGGAATTTCTTGATTATATGCGCGCCTCCGGCGCCGCGGCGGTGGTCTTCGACGTGCTTTTCTCAGAGCCTTCGCTGTACGGCCCTGATGACGACAGGGCCTTCGCGTCCAGCGCCGCGGCCTTCGGCAGGTCAGTGCAGGATGTTATTCTCAGCACCCAGACCGGGCGGGACCTTTCATGGCCGCAAAATCTTAAAAAGCCCCTTTTTAAGACCGCCGGCTTTGACTCAATACTCCATAAATACAGCGCCCCTTTCGGGGAGCAGTACGCCGCGCAGTTTCCGGTGGGGCCCATACGGGACGCCGCGGGAAGCGTGAGCTGCGCCACAGGGATCGCCGACCCGGACAGCATATTCCGCCGGGCCAACCTCTTTACGATGTTTGACGGGAAAGCGGTGCCCGGCCTTGCGGTGGGCGCCCTCTTGGTCAACGGCGAAACCGAACAGATAACGTACAACGAAAAAAAACAGCGCATCCAATGGGGGCCCTACGCTATTCCGGTGGACAGGGACGGCAGAACCCTGCTGCGCTTTCGGGGGAACCTTGACCGGTATATCCCCTACAGTATTTCGGCGGTGCTCCAAAGCGCCGAAGCCTACCGGAACGGGGGGGAGCCCCTTCTTGTGCCGGAGGACTTTGCGGGCAAATACGTGTTCTTCGGCTACTACGCCCACGGCTTGTTCGATATTTTTCATACCCCTATTTCATCCACCTACCCCGGCGTAGGGGTGCATATCACCTTTTTGGACAACCTCCTCCAGCAGGACTTTAACCGGGAAAGCCCGGTGTGGCTGGGGTTCGCCCTGATTTTCGCCGCAGTCTCGCTTATGACTTTTCTTGTGCTTTATGCCGGAAAGGTGTGGATGTCCGTAGGGGGCTGCGGCATCCTTCTTGCAGGCTTGTGCGCCTTAGGTCTGGGCGCGTATGTCTGGGGCGGGCAGTGGGTTCCGGTGGTGGCCCCGGGGATGGGGCTGTTTATCGCGTTTCTCAGCGCAACCCTCTATAATTACGCCACTGAAGGGCGGCAGAAGCTGTTTATCAAGTCCGCGTTCAGCCAGTATTTGAGCCCCTCGGTGATTGACCAGCTTCTTGCCAATCCGGAGCGGCTCTCTTTAGGCGGTGAGCGGCGGGAAATCAGCATCTTTTTTTCTGACGTCCAGGGGTTTACCACGATTTCAGAGAAACTTGACCCCTCCCAGCTTACAGAGCTCTTAAATGACTACCTGAGCGTTATGACTGACACCATAATCGAGTCAGGCGGCACGATTGATAAATACGAGGGGGACGCGATTATCGCCTTTTGGAACGCGCCTTTGACCTTTGAGGACCACGCGGCCCGGGCGCTGAGGGCGTCCCTGGCGTGCCAGGCGCTTATGGTTGAGCGGCAGGAGTTTTTTAAGCAGAAGTTCGGCGCGTCCCTTTTAACCCGTATCGGGCTTAATACAGGGTTTGCGGTGGTGGGGAACATGGGGTCCAGCATCCGTTTTGATTATACCATGATAGGGGACTCGGTGAACCTTGCGGCCCGGCTTGAGGGGCTTAACAAGCAGTTCGGCACCTACCTTATGTGTACTGAGGCGACTTTTACCCAAGCAGTGAAGGCTGCTTCTTTTTTCGGGCGGAAACTGGCGCTGGTGGCGGTCGTAGGGAAGAAGGAGCCTGTTGCGGTGTGGGAGCCTATGGCTGAGGAGGCGTTTCAGGCAAAGAAGGCGGTGCTGGAACGTTTTGACACGGCCCGGGATTTGTTTTATCAGGGGAATTTTGCCGAAGCCCTTCCGTTGTTTACCGCGTTAGCCGAACAGGACAAGCCGTCGTTTTATTACATTGAGCAATGCGCCTATTATCTTGAACACCCGCACGAATGGAAAGGCTTCTGGCAGGCAAAAACCAAATAGCCGCCGTTTGCGCTATGAGCCGCAAAATCAGGAAGCGCGCTTACCTCTTCCAAGTACCGCCCAGGGGGGCTCCACGCATGGCGCGGAGAGGTATCCGTGAGGGGCGCCGGACGTAAGGGGGCAGGGCAGGCGGAAGGGCGCAACGCATGAAGCCTTAAGGGGTGGTGCGGAGGGTCTATGACCCTCCGCATAAAAGATAAAAGCGCAAGCGAAGCGCAGCGCTCATAACCGAACAGCCTGCGGCTTTCACGGCGCGGGGGCGCATCTTTGCTGTGCGGGGGCGCCCCGGCGCCTCGCGGGGGGTCCCCTCTAACGCGGAAAGACCGCCCCCTGCGGCACCGTGTATACCCGCTGGCCTATCGGGAAAAGACCTGAAAAAAACGGTGGAAAACAGGTTAAAGAAGGGCAGGATTCAGGCGGAAGGGGCTTGGCAAAACCAAAACGGCACTCATAATTCGTTTGCCGTTTTCGGCCAAACTGCGCTCTAACGGGAGCGCTGCCGTAATATTATTTACCATAACAACCGTAATACCGCGCCTCTTTTAAAAGAATTTGGGGGCTTTTTTACCAGCGTTTCCTGTTTCGCGGCTTCTTTTGCGAACTCGCGTAAGGGAACAGCCTCCGGCTGCCCCCAAACCCCCGCTCAAGGCTTCCTGTGCCGCGCCAGTGCGTTTGCGAATTCCCCTGAGGCGCCGCTTCGGGGTTGTGACTAAAATTGCAAACCCTCCCGCCGCGAGAAGCACGTGAACCCCCCGCAGGGGGTGACTAAAATCGCAAACCCTCGCGCCGCAGGAAGCACGTGAACCCTCCGCAGGCTGCCGGCGCTTCATGGTTCGCGGCTCATAGTGCAAACGGCGGCTGCTGAAACAGCCGGAGGCTGCCGCTATAAAAAACTCCGGCTTATAAGGATGATATACACGGTTACAAAAAGCACAATACAGAAGGTCCGAAACAGCCCCTCCCCGGCAGTGCCGGTTACGAACTTACTGATATGAAAATGCTTCTTGCTTAACGGATACAGCCAGGGCACCCCTTTTTGATTAAACGTGTCCGCCGCAAGATGGCTGAACCAGCCTATGCAAAAGCCCGCCCACACGCTCAAAAGCGCGTTGGTAAACACGGTTGCCGCAGTAAAACGTATCATATAAAAAAACGGAAGGAGGAGTATCCCCAGCACAAGGCCGCTGTGGGTCTCCCGCCGGTGTTTCGCTTTGGCGATAAAAAGGCTGAGGCAGCAGCACAAGCCGAAAAACACCGCGCAGGGGATAAGCGCGTCAATCAGGCGCCCGGCCTTTTCCGCAAAACATATATACAGGGAAAGGGCCAGCACCGCCGCGCCTGAAAGCGCGACAGCCGCTTTGAGAAACGAGCGTACCCGCCGCCCGCCCTTGCTGTTGGGCATATCTATATCCGGCCCCAGGGCGCCTATCACCGCCGGCAGGACCCCGATAAAAGGATAAACCGTGTGTTCCGCAACAGGAAACCCCAGGGTCCGCCCGGCAATGCTGAACGCCACCGGCAGCCCTCCGCATAACCCGCCTATAACCATGTGCGTATAACCGTTCATAGAGGCTATGCTACCGTGAGAGACGGGAAAAATACAAGAGCGCTACAGCCGCCCTGAGCGCTTAACCTCAAGGTAGCGGTTTATAAGCGACGCTGAAAGCCGGCTGCTCGAAGCCTCAAGGGTAAGCAGCCCTGCGTGTTCCCACTTCTTGTAGAGCGTCCTGCGGGAAACCAGATAGGAAAACGCCGCAGCCCGTTCCAGGGCGGCGTCAAGGCTGTCCATGTCCTGCAACGCCAGAGACTCCGCCTCCTGTTCCCGGAGGCTCACCATGAGAAGCAGGTGCCGGCGCTGGATACGGCTGAGTATCCACGAGAGGGACTCGCCGTCTTCCTCCCGGAAATTGCTTATCAGCATGATAAACGTCCGGCGCCGCAGCCTTGAAAGGGCGTTCTCAAGGCCGGAAAAGAGCGACGAAGGGACCGGCGCGCTTTTAAGGTCGTAGAGCCCGTTCATAAGCGCCGGAAACGCGGCGCGCCCCTTGCGCGGCGCAAGCCACCGCTCGGCGTTCCCGAAACTTCCGGCGCCCACGCTGTCGCCGTGTTTCAGCGCCGTATACCCCACAAGAAGCGCCGCTTCAAGGGCGCTGTCGAACTGGGTGCGCCGGACGCCCCGCCCTTCCTCCCGCCGGTGGAGACGGTATCCCGCATCAAGGAGGAGGAGCACCTGCTGGTCCTGCTCCTCCTTGTAGTCCCGGATAATCACCTTCCCCCGCCGGCCAGTGGCCCGCCAGTCTATGGCCCGGACGGAATCCCCTTTTTGATACTCCCGAAGGCTCTGGAACTCCATGCCCTGCCCCCGCCTGCGGATCTCTTTTACCCCGGGGCGTTCAAGAATACCCCGCAGGTCAGAGCCGGCATACGCCCGCATCCGCTTGAAGTCAGGGTAGGAGCGCCCGGCGCTCCCGCAGGGGAGGCGGGTTTTCCGGCGCCACAGCCCAAGGGGGGAGAAAAGGAGTATTTCAACCCCTTCAAAGCGCCACGCCCCCCGCTCAAACGGGGTTATCGTATAGGTAAAGCCTAACTCCCCGCCTTTTTTAAGGCGCCTGAGGCCGAGCCGCGCGGGGAACGCGGCGCACTGCATAGAACGGGGGTACAGGTCAAAGAGGAGTATCCGCCGGGGGAGGGGTTTTTTGCCCTGCCCTGTGAGCCCGGGCCCAGCGGTAATACTAAGCGTTACCGGCGCCGCTGTTCCCACTGAGAGGCACGGCCCCACTTCGCGGCGTACTGAAAGGGGGGCGGTGAAAAAGCGCAGCGCCCAGGCGTCGCCTATGATAAAAAGGAGGAGGCACAAGCCGCAGGCGGACCAGACAAGGGCCAAGCCGTCAAAGAAGAACGCCCCCGCGCCCAGGGCGGCCCACAACAGGGACGCGGCAACAAGGGGCGCCCCGGGTTTCATCCGCGGGGCGCCTCAAGCCGCTCGGCAAGGTCCCGGATAATCTGCCCCGGGCGTAACTCCTCAAGCTCGCTTTCCGCGGACAGGGTAAGGCGGTGCGCCAGAACCGGAACGGCCAGGGCCTTCACGTCGTCAGGAAGCACGAAGCCCCGGCCTAAAAGCAAGGCCCGCGCCCGGGCGCACCGGAGCAGCGCAAGGCTTCCCCTGGGGCCCGCGCCGCTTTCAATGCCGGGAAGGGAGCGGGTGGCCGCGGTGAGGCGCACGGCGTAATCAATGACCGACGGGTCCAGGCGCTGGCGCTCCGCAAGGCCCCGGACCGCGGCAAAGCAGGCAGGGTCGAGCACTTGGGACACTGATGAGACCGAAAGTTCGGCGCCGCCGCCGCTCCCGCCCAGCACAAGGGACACCATGCGCTTTTCTTCTTCTAAATCAGGGTAACCGGCGGTAATTTTCATAAGGAACCGGTCTTTCTGGGCGTCCGGCAGGGGGTAGGTCCCTTCGTGTTCGTAAGGGTTTTGGGTGGCCAGCACCATAAAGGGCTGGGGCAGGGGATAGCTCACCCCGTCAAGGCTTACTTGGAATTCCTGCATGGCTTCAAAGAGGCTTGCCTGGGTCTTTGCAGGCGCGCGGTTTATCTCGTCGGCAATAAAAAGGTTGGTAAATATCGGGCCCTTTTTCGTGGTGAACGCGCCGTTGTCCAGGATGATGCTGCCGGTAATATCGCTGGGCATGAGGTCAGGCGTGAACTGCGCCCGTTTTGACTGCCCCCCTATTGCTTGGGCGACAGCCCGGACCAGCAGGGTTTTTCCCAGCCCGGGCACGCCTTCAACAAGGAGATGGCCCCTTGCAAGGAGGGTTATAAGGGCGTGGTCAACCAGGTCCTGCTGGCCGATAAAGGCTTTGCCTATCTCGTTTCCCACGTCCCGCATAGCCGCCGCGGCGGATGCAACCGTATATGTTTCCATCTTTCATGGTTGTACCCTATTTCCCCGCCCCCGTCAACACCCGCAGGGTGTTTCAGGTGCTTCTTGCGGCGATAGGGTTTGCGGGTTTAGTCACAACCCTCACGCGGGGCCTCAGCGCGCTTCGCAAGCGCACGGGTGCTGCACAGGAAGCCTTGAGCGGGGGTTTGGGGGAACTGGTTCCCCCAAATTCTCTTTAAAAAGCGCAAGCGAAGCGCAGCGCCGGTAAAAAAGCCCCCAAAAACTCTTCAAAGAGGCGCGGAGCGCCGACAGCCTCCGGCTGTTTCAGCAGCCGTGGTTTGCACTATGAGCCGTGAAACATGAAGCGCCTATAAATCATTATATAATAATGATTTATGCAGGGACAGGACCGTTTGTTGGTTCCCCCGGAAACTTATTTGGTTCCCCCGGAACCTTATTTGGTTCCCCAAAAACTTTATTTGGTACCCCTAGAAACTTATTTGGTACCCCAAAAAACTTATTTGGGGCCCCAAAAAACCGGTTTTTCTGCCGCGCTTTGTTAGTATATAGAAAAATATATTTGTGCTATGAGCCGCAGGCGGAAGGGCGCGGCGGGAAAACCGGTTTATTTTTGACAACCAAGAACGTTTTCTGCCGGCAGAATAAACCATCCTGCCCCCTCATAAATCATTGTTTTATAACGAATTGCCCCCTGCGGGGGCTTTAAACGGCTTCCTGCGGGCCCTTGAATTCTGCTGGTAGTATATACTTGACCACGCTATTAGTTTTGCTGTATAGTATAAAAAAGCGAATCCAGGAGTAATTTTGCAGAAATCACGCGCCTCTCCCTTTGGCACGCTCACTGAAGCGGAAATCCCGCCGGGGAGGAAACCGGACAGCCGGAACAGATATAAAAACGCTGGCAGCCATACGCCGGCATACTCATCCCAGCATTACCCCATAGGCGCCCCCGCCGCTCCGTCGCGGTTCGCAGTTCGCAGTTCGCAGTTCGCAGTTCGCAGTTCGCAGTTCGCAGTTCGATTATACCAAAAAGCCTAGCCTAAATCAATCCTTCTTATTTTTTTCTTATTTTCTCCCGTATTTTCCCGCCCGTATTTTTTACGTTGTTTTTTCTTTAATTTTTCCTGCCGCTGACAGGACCATCCTTCGCCGCGCCCACACTTGGCGGGGGGTTTTCGCGCCCTACACTACACCGCGCGGGCCTGTTGGCGGCAGGGCCGGGTGTTTCATCTTGACCTCCTTACAGTGGAACACCCGGTTTTTTTGTAAAAATCCTGCCGTTGGCGGATATAGATTTTTGGAACCTGCGGCGGACAGTATTCCGTTCCGAATCCAATCCTGTTGGATCCGCTCTTTTTTTATTTCTTTATTTCTTTATATGGAGGTCATCATTATGACGAAACAATCACGCTTTACCGGGTATGTTCCGGTAAAAAACCTCGTTTTAGGCAGCCCCGCCGTGAAAAAGGCGCTTTCTTTCGGGGCGCTCGCTTTGGTATCAGCCCTGGCGGGAACCGGCCTGCTGTACGGGCAGACCATACAGCCCCCGTCCCCGCCCCCGCCGATCACGCCAATCCCGCCCACGATGCCGCCAGAGGCATCCGGCTACATCCCAACCCTGCCCCTGCCCTCATCCGCGGGCCTGCCCGCAGTAAAGGGCGGGGCGCTTGGCCTGCAAAGAAGCCCTAAATCAGTGGTGAAAAAGGCAAGTTACCGGTTCGGCACGGACATTGACAACTATCTGGGGGTTACAGACTGGCAGGGCGTGGAGTTTGAAAAGCTGTTTATCTTTTTGGGCGGCGACGCCTCGGCAGGCAACGGCGAAGTTCAGGCAGGGTTTGCCACCAAAATCGGCGCGAACCACTTAGGGCTCTATTATTCAGGGAATTTCGCCGACGGCGAAGGGTTTAACAATGACAGCAACCCTGAAGGAACATACTCAAGAGGCATTTGGAAGAACAACCTGGCTATTCTCTTTGGAAGCAGCGGCATCGGGGGAATCCGGTTTGACCTCCTGTTTAACCCCACCTACACAGACGGGAAAACCGGGGGTGATGGCAAACTCACTTCAGGACAGGGAGAGACCGTCACCAGCCTCCAGTGGGGAAAATCCTTCGGGGACCTGACGCCGAAAGTAACCATCGGCTTCCAATGGCCGGAGCATATCCTGATTGAACCGAATGGCGGGCAAAAGATGGAATGGTGGGACAATGCGAGGTTGGGGCTTCAAGTTGAAATCGGGTACAAAGCGTTCAGCGCGGACTACCAGCTGACCATTGATTTCGGCGAAACCGGCAAATATGATGGGAATGACTATACCCATACGGGCTACGTGCATAACGACCTTAACCTGTATTACGGCATTACCGGCAAGGTGGACGAAAAACTCACGGTAAAATTCCAGCCCCAGCTCAATTTCCAGTTATACGACCATGACGGGAAGTACGAATATGGCGGCTTCAGCGGCACGGATCCGGCGGGCGGCCTTATCCAGTTTCAGTTCGCCCCGATCGTGCAAGTCGGCGCCCAGTACGCCCTCAAACCTACGGTGAACCTCTATGCAGGCATCAGCGCCACCCTGTTCAACGTTGACGCCCGGGGAGCATTCGATGCGCCCGGCGGGACCAGCCCTTCTGAAACGCGCGTCGCCGCATTAACAGAACTCGGCGGCAATTTGGGGGTGCAGCTCAACCCGTCCAAAGCGCTCTCGGTTGAACTGAGTTTGGACGGCGTCTTTGATGTAACCGACGGGACCTGGAATCTGGACTTTGGCAACCTCGGCGGCGGCTTAGCGGTCATCTTCAAACCCGGCGCCGCCGGCGCCAAGGAATAAAACATTTTTCTACTCGCTCGGCCCCCCGGAAGCCGCCCCTTACGGGCAGCCTACGGGGGGCATTTTTATCAGCGCTTCATGGTTCGCGGCTCATAGCGCAAACGACGATTGCTGAAACAGCCTCCGGCTGCCCCCAAACCCCCGCTAAAGGCTTCCTGCGTTGCGCCCTTCCGCCTGCGAATTCCGCTGAGGCGCCGCTTCTGGGTTGTGACTAAAATTGCAAACCCTATCGCAACAAGAAGCACGTGAAACCCCCGCAGGGGGCGCCGCAGGAAGCACGTGAAACCCCCTACGGGGGCAAAAGGTACGCGGCGAGTTTCTTCATAAGTTCATCTATGTCTATAGGCTTGCCCAGATGGTCGTTCATGCCCGCCGCAAGGCACTTCTCAATGTCCTCGCGGAACACGTTTGCGGTCATGGCCACCACCGGCACGGTCCGGGCCGTTTCAGACGGAAGCGCCCGTATCCGGCGGACCGCCTCGTAGCCGTCCATCTCCGGCATGTGAATATCCATGAGGATAAGCTGGTACTTTGACGGGTTTTCCTCGATAATCGCCAGCGCCTCCCTGCCGTTTTCCGCGGTGTCAATGACTATGCCTGTATGCTCAAGCAGAGCAATCACGATCTCACGGTTTATCTCCACGTCTTCCACCAGCAAAATCCGCCGCCCCGCGAAAACCTGCCGGCCCTCAGCGCTCAGGCCCGGGGTTTCTTTGCCGCCCTCATCCGCGGGCATAAGGGAAAGAGGGGAAAAATGGGAAAAATGGGAAAAATGAGTGTTGATGCAATCAACCATGACCGACGGGAACAGGGGCTTGGGAATAAAGCCGTCAACCCCGGCGGCTTTGGCTTCCGCCTCGATGCCGTCCCATTCGGCGGCGGAAATCATAATAACCGCGACAGCGGCGCCGAAACGC
>JAITHF010000201.1 GCA_031280115.1 Spirochaetaceae bacterium
CCCAGCGGAGGGCGTCCGCGCGAAACCGGCTTCGGGCCTCAGCGTCCTCAGCCGCCGGCAAAAGCCCCCGGCGCTCTGCGATATGTTCTGCAATGTGCAAAAACGCATCCTGCGCCGGCGCGGTAAATATCACGGTTACGCCGAACCGGTCGGCAAGGGAAAACTGCTCCTGCATGGTATCAAACCCCCGCATATCATCGGCAGCCGGCGCGGCGGCAGGACGATCCGCAAGGCGCTCTTTTACTAAGTGCCGGCGGTTGCTGGTAGCGTAAACCGCTACATTATCGGGTTTTGCTTCTATCCCGCCCTCAAGGAGCCTTTTGAGTGCGGTGAACGACTGATCAACGGACTCAAACGAAAGGTCGTCAATAAAAAGAATAAATCTAAGCGCCCGGGAAGAAAGGCGCTTAAGAATTGCAGGAAGCCGTCGCAGATCCTGCCTCGCCGCCTCAACCAGGCGCAATCCCCGCCGGGCATACTCATTGCATACCGCCTTCACCGTGGCGGACTTGCCGGTCCCCCTATCCCCGTAAAGGAGCAGGTTGTTCGCGCCGGCGCCTTCAAGAAACCGCAGGGTGTTCTCAACCACCACGCGGCGCTGATCCTCATAGCCTGCTAAATCCGCAAGGCGCACGGTATCAGGATTACGCGCCGGCTTTAGGGAAGAGCGCCGGCTGTCCCAGCGGAACGCATGATAGACGCCCAATTCCCCTGCGCCCTTATCGCGCAGATACGCGGCAAAGCCGGGCAGGGACTCTGACCAATCGGCGTACTGGGGGAATAGGTCAGGGAGAGGGCGGGCGCCGCGGGACACGGCCTGGGATTCCGAAGTTATATTCTCCGCCAGATCCGCAAATCCCGACCGCTCAAGGCGCTGTGCTAAAAATAAGCCTAGAGCGCCTGCCTCAAAACGCGCTATCCGTCCCAAGCGGGAGAGATCCGCCTTTCCCAAGGCAAGAAAAAGCGGAGGAACGGCGGTATCCGCGCCTTTCTCCAGCGCGCGGGTAAAGAGGTTATCGTCAATAAGCGCCGCGTCAGCCACCGCGTTATAGAAAGAAGCCGCGCCGGTTTGCGCCAGGGCGCGCAAGAACGAGGCCCAGGCCGCGACGAGGGTCCGGCCGCTTGGAGGGGGATCTTCAAGAAAGCGCTCAAGCAGGGTTTTAAGCGCAGTAAGAACGGGCTTATCCTTACAAAACAGGATAAGCCCGTGTATATCCGCTAAAGCCGCGGCAATAAAGGATTCCAAGGCGTTTTATGACACCGCTTGTTTCAACGGTTCTTTGGGGATAATATCTTGCTGAATAATTTTCATCCTTTTTGTGGGGCATTTGGCCGCGCAAGTTCCGCAGGAAGTGCATTTGCTGTAATCGACCGCCGGAATGCCCTTGTCCATAACGACGCATTTTTCCGGGCAGTTTTTCACGCAGGCTTCGCACTTGATACAGCCTACTTTGCAGGTTTTCCGCACCATCGGCTTTATGGGATTCCGGTTGGAACACAATGATACGGCCCCTTGCCGGTCAACCGGTATATCCCGAAGGAGCTGTTGAGGGCATTCGGCGACGCAGGCTTTACAGCCGGTACATTTGGTATAGTTAATGTGAGGAAGCCCGTCAGATCCGATAGAAAGCGCGCCGAATTGGCAGACCTCGACGCAGTCCCCGTACCCGAGGCAGCCCCATGAACAGCGTTTTGAGCCGCCGGCTGAGAGTTTCGCCCCCCGGCAGGTCGGGACGCCCCGGTAATCCCCTTTAACCGGCGCGTGTTCTTTGGAACCCTGACAGGCGATAATCGCCACCATAGGGGTTATGGCAGCATCCCCGCCTATGAGGGCCGCCAGTTTTTCCGCGGTTCCCTTGCCTCCTACGGTGCATTTATTGATGGCGGCGCTTCTTGCAGCCACCGCGCCGGCGTAGCCGTCGCAGCCCGGAAACCCGCAGGCCCCGCAGTTCGCCCCGGGAAGCGCGGCGCGGACCTGGCCTTTGAGGGGATCTTCCGCCACCGCGAAGATTTTCTCAAAAAATCCCAGGGCTACCCCCAGCACAAAGGCTAACACAAGCGCGAAGACCGCGGTAATGATTACGATAGACATACGGACCTCCTATTTAACCAGACCGGAAAAGCCGGTAAAAGCCAGGGAAAGAAGCGCCGCAGTAACAAAGAGTATAGGCGTTCCCTTCATAAAAGAGGGCACCGGGCTTGTCCGCAGCCGCTTCCTGATACCCGCTAAAAGCAGGAGGGACAACAGGAAACCCATAGCCACACCCACCGCGTACACTACTGATTCCACAAAGGAATACCCATTCTCGATGACATCAAGCGTAACTCCCAGAATAGCGCAATTAGTGGTGATGAGCGCGAGATAGATACCCATAGAAGAATACAGCGCCGGCGCCGCCTTTTTAAGGTAAAATTCGACAAGCTGGACCAGAGAAGCGATAACAAGGATAAAGACCAGAAGCCGGAGAAAAACAAGGCCCTGGGGCTCCAGAATAAACTTGTAGATAGGCCAGGTAACGCACGTGGCGAGGACCATAACAAACGTAACCGCCAGCCCCATGCCGATAGATTTGTCCTCATCGGTACTCATACCGATAAAGGGGCAGAGCGCCAGAAAGCGCATAAGGATCACGTTATTAATTAAGAACGCGGAGATAAAAATAGTAAACAAGTTCACGAGCGCTCCTCCTCATCTTCTAAAGGTTTAAGCCGCGCTTTGATTAAGAGGTTAAGGCTTATAAAGACGGCGAACACGAAGAAGCCGCCCGGGGGCATCACAAAAAACAGAATAGGCTTAAAACTTTCAGGAAGGACCGGCTGTCCCAAAACCGCGCCGCTCCCCAGAATTTCCCGAATTAAGGATATGCCGGTTAATACCCAGGTGTAGCCCAAACCCATGCCCAGAGAGTCGGCTATAACCTCAGGTATAGACTTCTTGGAAGCAAAGCCTTCCACCCGCCCCATGATGATACAGTTTACCACAATGAGCGGGATAAAGACCCCCATGGCTTTGGAGAGGTCAGGGAAATAGGCTTTCAGCATATAGTCGATGACCGTGGTGAACGCCGCGATAACGATAATAAACACTGGAATACGGACCGAGTCAGGTATCAGTTTTTTGAATGCGCTGATTACAAGTTCGGACATGAGGAGCACAAAGGTCATAGAAAGCCCCATGCCTATTCCGTTTGCCACGGCGGTAGTTACCGCCAGCGCCGAACACAGACCTATCATCAGCATCAAAAGCGGGTTTTCCCGCACGATGCCGTTGGTAAAGATTCGACCTAGATTCATCTTGATCCTCCTGTTTGGGCCGCCAGCCACGAGGAACCGGCTTGTCCGGCGGCTTTT
>JAITHF010000257.1 GCA_031280115.1 Spirochaetaceae bacterium
TGGTGGGCTTTTTCGCCGTTCGGCTCACCCAGGAAGTCCGCGTAGACCTTGACTATCGCCGGATTCTCGTGGGATTTCCGCTTGGGCAGGGCTTTGTCGTGATCAAAGGTGATTTGCCGGCGGCTGTTATACGCCTCCGGCCTGTCTGAGTCCGCTAAGAGTTTCGGCTGCCCCCCGCCGCTCACGCAGCCTTCGGGACAGGTCATCACTTCCACAAAGTGCAGGTCCAACGTACCGGCTTGCAGTTTCTCCATCACAGGCTCGATGTTCTTCAAGTTCGTAACAACCCCGACCTTCAAGGTCAAGTCTCCGGCTTTAATCTCGGCAGTACGGAAACCATCGGTTCCCCGCACCGGATGCACGTCCACGTCGGTGAGTTCCTTGCCGGTAACAAGCTTGTAGCCCGTGCGGATCGCCGCTTCCATGACCCCGCCGGTAACGCCGAAAATAGCTCCCGCGCCAGTATAATCTCCAAGGGGCAGATCGAATTCCTCGTTGGGAAGCTCTGCGAAATCAATCCCGTACTTCTTTATCAAATAGGCAAGCTCACGGGTGGTAATCACCACGTCTATATCTTTGTGCCCGCTGGCCTTCATCTCTTCCCGGCTGCATTCAAATTCTTTGCAGGTACAGGGCATCACCGATACAGTAAACACCTTGGCCGGGTCAATCCCGTTTATCTTGGCGCCATACGTCTTTAACACCGGGCCAAACATCTGCTGGGGGCTCTTGCAGGTGGAAAGATGCTTGGTCAACTCAGGATAGCTGTTTTCTATGAACTTAACCCACGCGGGGCAACAGGAGGTAAACATGGGCAGCACCCCCTTTTTCGTAACCCGCGAAACCAGCTCGGTCCCCTCTTCCATAATGGTCAGGTCCGCAGCGAAATTGACGTCGTAAACCTTGTTAAATCCAAGCCGGCGGAACGCGGCAGCCATTTTCCCCGCCGCCAAAGTACCCAGAGGCAGCCCGAACTCCTCGGCAATGCCTACCCTCACCGCAGGCGCTGCTTGCACCATAGTAAACTTCGACGGGTCTTGCAGCGCGGCAATCACTTCGTCCAGATGGCTCACGTTATACGCGGCAAACAGCGGCTCCGTGAGGGTGTCCGGCAGGTTCCGTTCCTGCCGCTTCTTGGCGTATAGTTCAATCCCATGATCAAAAGGGGAAATATAAGATTTACACTTCTGTACGCATTGTCCGCACATCACACACCGCTCAGGAACAATGGTCTGGGGCTCATGGAGCTCCCCTTCAATCGCGTACACCGGACATACTTTGGTACATTCCTGGCAGCCGGTACAAATATCCTTATCAATCTGAATAACCGTCATGTTTACGCCCTCCCCTGCTTTGCCGCGTCCGCAACTGATGATTCTATCGCGTTGGTTGCCCGAATCCGTTTCTCCTGTATCTCAGATGCAAGATCAACCAAACGCAGCGCCTCATTCGGACAGGTTGCCACGCATGCGGGCGTATCCTTGCCGATACACAGGTCGCACTTATTGACGTACTTGACATGGCCCTGTTCTTTGGGAATCCCCGCGCAGCCGAACACCTCAGCGGTTTTCACCACCTCAGAGGCGCCCAGCATGGCGATAGCGCCGAAAGGACAGGCCATCGCGCAGTTCTTGCACCCGATACACTTCCTGCGGTTCACCACCACGGTCCCGTCCTGACGGGAAATCGCGCCGGTGGTGCATGACAGCAGGCACGGCGCGTTTTCACAGTGATGGCACTGCACCGGCATTGTACCGCGTTCGGTCTTGGTGAGGTACAAATTAGGAATAACCGGCGATGTAACGGTTCCCACCGTTTTCAGCGCCCCCTTCTGATGCGCGGCAAAACAGGCGACTTCACAGGCGCGGCAGCCTGTACACTTCTCCACATCCGCCATCACAAAATACGATAATTCTCCATCCATCAAAAGATCTCCTTTCGGCGTCCCGATTACGGCGCCGTCTATTTAATAATAATCTTAAATACTTTGTTCAAGTATCTTTTTAAGCTCATCAACCCCAACACGGCCAAGCAGTTTGCCGAGCCGCTCGCCTTTCGCGGCGTTCCGGGTAAAAAAATCCAGGGTTTTCTCAAGGGCGTGCAGCACATCCTCTTGTTTAGGGAGGGCCGGTATAATGGTTTTACCGATTTGCGGCTCATGTCCGAAACAACCGCCGAAATACAGTATATACCCCTGATTCGCGCCGCGTATGCCGATGTCGTTGGCCTCGACCCGGGCGCAGTTGTTTTTACAGCCGGTTACGGCGATTTTTAACTTCGCCGGAAGTTCCTGCCCGAAGTGTTTGTCGCAAACCGCCTGCGCCAGGGCTCTTGTGTCTATTTTGCCGAATTTACAAACCGCCGCGCCAAAACAGGCTGACACAGACCGCATCCGCGGCCCCCCAATAAACGTTTTGATAGCGGCTTCGTGTAATACCTGCTGGACCGCTTCTATCTTTTCAGCCGGAATAAACGGAATTTCAATCTGTTGGCGGGTGGTAACATGAATCTGTCCGTTGCCGTGGTTTTCAGCGATTTCTATTGCTTTTTTTAAAAATTCGGTACTCACCATACCGCCGGACACGCAGAGCCGCAAAGAAAAGACACCTTTTTGAACTTGTTCAAAAAATCCCTTGCTTTTTAACGCGGCGGCGTCAATTTTCATCGTTACTGCCTCCAAATACCGTGCGGGTTTGCGCCCGAAATCAGGGGCGCTCGTTCTTTAAACATATAACAAGGCTAAGCCGTTTGCCGCTGCCCCTCGTTTTTCTTCTATAGGAACATCCTCAAATACCTGTTTGTTTACCCCGTGCCTGCACGCCTCGATACAGTCAGGTATGGGCAGGTTTTTTTTCGCGCAGGCCCCGCACTTGGCCGTTTCGATTAAGAGGTCCCCCCGCAGATACACCACCGCGCTTTCGGCGCACGACACGGCGCAGGCCGCTTGCCCGCAATCCGCGCATCGTATCAAGATATGTTCCGCCGCCGTTTTGCTGTTCATTTTCACCTCCCTATGCCTCGGTAATCCGCTGGCTGTGGGTATAAATGTTCATGTAGCCTCGGCGCACAAATCCCGCAAGGGTAATCCCCGCGCTTTCAGCCCGCCTTACCGCGTCAGACGTGCCCGCTCCATGGCAGAGCAGCACTTTCACGCCGGTACGCTCAATCATCATAACTATTTTCAACGCCAGCCTGCCGCTAAAAATAAAGGCTTTCCCCTCCGGGCTTATGCCTTTACGCACCATCTCTCCAATCGTTTTTGCCGCCGCGTTATGCCGGGCCGCGTCCTCATGGAGGGCCAGAATCCCGCTCCCGTCAGTCAGCGCCATTCCATGAACCGCGCCGGTTATATGAAACAGGCTGCACCGCTGGTTAAAAGTTTCCCATAGGGTATAAATTGCTTCTTTAGAAAAAGAAGAAAAATGAGAAAAATGAGAAAAAGAATCATCCTCTAAAGAAGAAGCGCCCGGTTTCTTTTGGGGGCTGTCCCCGTTAAGGGGCGCTCCGGTTTTCTCTATGGACAAACGGATTTCCCGCTCCGCCGAATCAACCGCTAGGCTCTGAATGTCCCCGGCATCGGCAATATAGCCTTCTGCGAAAGCATACCCTATGGCAAGCTCCTCTAAATCAATAGGCGTACAGGCAAACGTATGGACCAGATTTCCATTGACCCGGAGCCGGTACGCCTCCTCTTTAATCAGCCGGTCGGTACGTTTATACCGCCGGCTTCCGTCGATCCGGACAATGGTTAATTCGTCCCAGGATGCTTCGGCGGTTTCTTTTTCGTCCATAGGGGCGCCTATGGGGTTTACCCTTGGCAGAGCACCGCGTTCTTGCGTTTTTCCTCCAGACTGGCTTCGAGTTTTTCCTCGCTTACCAGGGACAGGGCCTCGGTGAGGCAGACTTTCACGCAGGAAGGGGAGTCCGCCACGCCCGCGCAGAGATCGCACTTGTTGGCAATTTTTTTAAGGGACCCGTCGGTTTGGACTTCCGCGGTTTCCACGATTTCCACGGCGCCGAAGGGGCAGGCGATTACGCAGTTTTTGCACCCTATACACTTGTTCCGGTTGATGACCACCGCGCTGCCCTCAATGGTGACGGCGTTGGACGTACACGCGCTCTTGCACGCAGGGTTTTCACAGTGTTTGCACTGAACCGGCGCGCTTATGCGGGCGGTTTTCACCATAAAGAGCCGGGGATTAAAGCCGTACCCGTCCGGGTCGATCTCAAATATCCTCGCGCCTTCATGGGCAACCACGCAGCTTATCATACAGGTCCTGCACCCGATACACCGGGCGGGATTTGCTTTTACAAAAAGGTTCATGCCGAACCTCCTTATTATTTGATGATCTTACTATTAAGCCATTATTTTATATACTGAAAAGAACCTGCCCTCTCAGTCTCTCTCTTTACATAGACGGCCCATGCCGCTTTTGATACAGCGCACGATACACCGCCTATTAAAAGAAAGGATAGTTTATAGTATGAAGCCGAACCGGAAGCCGGTCAAGCATTTTTTTATCTTCATGCGCTTTTTTTCCGCTTTTTAAATAATCATCCGCCCTAAGCCTTCACCTGTATAATCTCTTTCCCGCCGCCGGTAACGCAGACGCCCCCTCGGGGGGTTACGATATAGGTATCTTCTACCCCGGCCATCCCTATCCCTGGAACGCCCTTCTTAGGCTCAAGGGCAATAACCATGTTTTCTTCTAGGGGCTTGTCAAAGCCTGCGGCGATAACCGGCGCTTCGTCAATCGTAAGCCCGACCCCGTGCCCCAAGAATTTGACCCGGTGCCGGTTGTCAACGCCCATGAAGCAATCCAGATCTTCCTCGCTCAAGGACGCGGTTATGTCCTGATAGATTTTTGCAGGCACAGCCCCGGGCACAAGCCGTTCTGCAAGGCGGGTCTGCACGGCGAGGCAGAACCGGTGGGCTTTCTCGAATATTTGCGGCGGCCCGGCGCCGAAGAAATACACTTGGGTCTTGTCGCTGTGGTAGCCCCGCACCCCAAAGCCAATATCCACAAAGACCGCGTCCCCTCTGGAAAGGCGCCGGCTGTGGTCAGCGCTTAGAGGGGCGGCAGGGCTGTCCCCTTTGGCGCCGCCCGGCCCGTCAAACATGGACGGATACAGGGAATTAGCGCCGAACCCTATCTGGCCGATGGTTATTCCCCCGTGGCTCTGGTGGAAGCGGTTTAGCCCCTGATACCCGTGCCGGTACATAGCCGCCGCCAGTTCCCCCATAAACTCGGCTTCGCTCATGCCCTCCCGAAGCAGCCCGGGGACCGCTTCTTCGAGCACCGCTCTGTGGGCTTCCCCTGACCTGCGGATAAGGCTGAGTTCCGCCTGGGACTTGACGCCCCGCAGGTCCTGTATAACCGGATCAAGGAACCCGGCAGGCCCGGAGCCGGAGCCTGAAAAAGAGAAATACTTTCCAAGCCGCTCAAGCGCGGCCAGCGGAAAGGTATCCCCTTCAAGATAGAGTTTTCCCAAATCCGCGCCTGTTTTTTCCGCTATGTCCCGGTATGACCGCATAGGCGCCAGCGTTTCGGCCCGGTCTGCCGGATCTTTGAAAAGCGGGCTTTCCTGTTCCGCCCGGTAAAAACTCCGGCGCACCCCGTAGAAGAGCGCGCTCCCCCGGGGGTTCCCCGCATCCCTGCGGATAAGGACGATTCCGTCTTGGATGGTTCCGGTAAAGTAGTATTGATTAACCGGATCGGTAAGCGCCGCGGTGTCCCAATCAGGACAGCGGGCGTTCATGGCCGCAGCAAAGCGCTGCCGCCGGCTTCTTAGTTCTTCAGCGTTGAAATCCATAGGTAGAGCATACACCTTTTCCCCCGCCCCCCGCCACACCCTGAGGGTGATTCAGGTGCTTCTCGCGGCGAGCGGGTTTGCCCCCTGCGGGGGATTCACGTGCTTCTCGCGGTGAGAGGGTTTGCACGTTTAGTCACAACCCAGAAGCGGCGCCTCAGCGGAATTTGATGGCGCACGGGCGCTGCACACGCCGCCTTTAGGGGGTTTTGGTGCAGCCGAAGGCTGTTCCCTTACGGGAAGTTCGCAAAAGAATACGCGAAACATGAAGCGCCGGTAAAAAAGCCTCCAAATTCTCTTAAAGAGGCGCGAAAGCGCCGATAAGTCATTATACGATAATGATTTATGCGGGGACAGGATAGTTTATTTTGTAGTCAAGAAAGGTTTTTTTGTAGTCAAAATAAGTTTTTTTGTAGTCAAAATAAAGTTTTTTGTAGTCAAAATAAGTTTCTTTGTATACAAAATAAAGTTATTTGTATACAAAATAAGTTTCTTTGTATACAACAAAACGCCCACCGGAGCCGCAGGCGGAAGGGCGCGGCGCAGGTAGCCTTTAGCGGGGGTTTGGGGGCAGCCTAAGGCTGTTCCCTTACGCGAAGTTCGCACTATGAGGCGCAAAACAGGAAGCGCCAGCCTCCGGCTGTTTTAGCAGCCGTCGTTTGCACTATGAGCCGCGAAACAGGAAGCGCTGATAAAAAAGCCTCCAAATGCTCTTAAAGAGGCGCGAAAGCGTCGATAAGTCATTATACGATAATGATTTTTATGGGGACAGGATAGTTTATTTTGTATCCAAAATAAGTTTTTTTGGTATCAAACAAAGTCACTTTGGTATCAAACAAACGCCTGCACAACGGCAAATCCGGCTACGGCCCGTATTGCCCGATTTTTCAGGCGGTGGTGCCGTAACGTTCCGGCAGGAACGTTTTAAGCGGGGACAGGGCTTCGCCTCCCCGCCGGAAGTGCCGGCGGGGACGTTGCAGGGAGAAAGGAGGAGAAAAAATGAACAACAAAGCATTACTGGACGAATTGTATAAAATTGGAAAATTGCCCTCAGATAATGATGATGTTGATGATTTTCCATTTGATGATTTTCATAACTATTTAAAACAAATAAAGCCGCCCCTTGACTATGAAACGGTAATACGGCTAATAAATCTATCGCCGCCAGTAGACACGGGAGCCTTTGGAGTGGAATCGACCTTAGTTCATTTGATTGAAAAGTATGAAAATTATTTTGATGATTTTCAAAAATTAATGGACAATACGGAAGAAGGAGAGGTAAAAAATATGTTAAGGGAAAGAATGAAAAATTATTTGGAGCATAATAAATAAAAAATGCTGGCAGAGGCGGGGACAGGATAGTTTATTTTGTATCCAAAATAAAGTTGGTTTGTATCCAAAATAACGCCCACCGGAGCCGCAGGCGGAAGGGCGCGGCGCAGGAAGCCTTTAGGGGTTGGTTTGGAGGGCAGGGCGCTGCTGTTTCAGCAGCCGCCGTTTGCGCTATGAGGCGCGAAACAGGAAGCGCCGGCAGCCTGCGGCTGTTTCAATAGTCGTCGTTTGCACAAAGAAGGCGCGAAACAGGAAGCGCCGGTAAAAAAGCCCCCAAAAACTCTTCTAAAGAGGGGGCGTCAAAGGCAGGGGTACTCCCGCAGGCTTTTAGGGGGAAGAAAAAAAGCGTTTAAGAAAGGTTTTGGTACGTTCCTGCCGAGGGTTTTCGATAACTTCAAAAGCGGGCCCTTCTTCGATAAAAACGCCGCCGTCCATAAACAGCACCCGGTCCGCCACTTCCCGGGCAAACGCCATTTCATGGGTTACGATGACCATAGTCATCTTTTCTGCTGCCAGGTCCCGAATAACTTTAAGGATTTCGCCGGTAAGCTCCGGGTCCAGGGCGCTTGTGGGCTCATCAAAGAAAAGCACCTCCGGTTCCAGCGCCAGTGCGCGGGCAATAGAGATCCGCTGCTGCTGGCCGCCGGACAGCTCCCAGGGGTACGACAGGGCCTTTTCCGCAAGCCCCATCTTTTTAAGCAGTTCCCGCGCCCGTTCTTCGGCCTCCGGCTTTTTGCGCCTGAGCACCCGCCGCTGGGCTTCGGTAATGTTCTGTAAACAGGAAAAATGGGGAAAGAGGTTAAAGTTCTGGAACACCAGCCCCATTTTAAGGCGCAGCCGGCGCAGAACCTCCGGTTCCGCGTACACCCCGTCCTTGACCATGACCATATTCGCAAGAGTGATGGTGCCGCGGTCAACCGGCTCAAGGTGGGTTACGGCCCGCAAAAGAGTTGACTTGCCGGAGCCGGAGGGCCCGATAATTGCCACCACCTCCCCTTGCCCCACGGTAAACGAGAGGTCTTTAAGCACCGGCAGTTTCCCGTAGGATTTGCAGAGGCCCGCGGCGTTGATAATTTCTATACACATAACTAAATACGATATTTCCCTTGGCACAGCCTACTTTGAAACAGCGCCGCTGTGCAAGAGCCTGCGGAAGCGGTAAAAAAGAATCGTATTATCCCCTGATAACCGGCACTTAGTATCAAAATGATACACTTTTAAGCCTGTTTTTAAAAAGCGTGTCATTATGCGCCTTTTTATGCGGAAACAAGAGGAGGCTGGAACCGCCCTCAGAGAGCAATTCTTTATTTTATACTGGTTTAGGGGCCTTAACGCGGCGTTTTCGGTAATTGGCATGATTTTTGCATGATACATACTATAAGGAAACGATCGTATATTTTTTAGTAAGGAGTGCGTATAATGTCAAGCATGAAAGCAAAGAAGAGGACTGAAGAAACGTATACTTCCGATGAGAATATTCTATCAATGTATCTCAAGGAAATAAACAGAATACCGCTTTTGGAAAAAGAAGAGGAAGTCCGTACCGCCCGGGCCGCGGCCCAGGGAGACAAAGCGGCGCAGGATAAACTGGTAAACGCGAACCTTCGGTTTGTGGTCAATGTGGCCAAGAAATATCAAGGCCAGGGGCTTCCGCTCCTTGATCTTATAAGCGAAGGCAATATAGGGCTGCTCAACGCTATCGAGCGCTACGACGCTGACAAGGGATACCATTTTATTTCTTACGCCGTGTGGTGGATACGGCAGTCTATCCTCAAGGCGATTTGCGAGAAATCCCGCATGATACGCCTGCCGCTTAACCGGGCCAATGAGCTTGTGCAGATTGAGAAAGCCCGGAAACTGGTGCAGGACGCCCAGGGAGTTGAAACGGAAATCAACGAGATAGCCAGGCTTTTGGATATGGACGCGGCCCATGTGGATGATCTTATCAATATAAGCCGCGATTTGGTGTCCCTTGAAAATCCGGTGTACGCGGAAAAAGATTCGTCCCTCTTGGGGGACTTTATTGAGGATGAGAGCTACATCGCCCCGGACGAACAAGCCCTGCGGAGCGCCTTGCAGGATGACATCGAGCTGGTGCTGCAAACCCTGAACCCCAAAGAGGCGGCCATTATCCGCTACCGTTTCGGCTTGGGGAACAATGTGCCCATGTCCCTTAAAGAAATCGGCAACCGGTTTAATCTGACCAAAGAACGGATCCGCCAAATTGAAAAGAAAGCCCTCAAACGGCTCCAGCACCCTTCGCGCCAGCAGCTTCTGGAAAGCTATGTTGCCTAACGGATAACAGCGCGGCCAGTCAGATTGGCGTTGTTGCAGACTGCTCCGGCGCCGCAAGGTGCTCGGCAAGCAGTTTTTTTTTGTCTTCAGGAATAGGCGTGGTTGCTTTGCGGATAAAATCGTAATGCACCACCACCGCGCTTCCCTTGACGCAGATTCGCCCCTCCTGCCGGGCTTCATGGCAGACCGTGAACGATTTGGAACCGATACGGCTTATGGCCGTGCGGATTTCCACGTCATACTGAAAAAAGAGTTCCCCCACAAAATCATAGTCAGTATGCGCCATGATAAGGGTCCAGCGATCGTGGGAAAGGTTGAGGTCCGGTTCAAAGAACCGGAATATGGGGTTGCGCCCCAGCTCGAACCAGCCCGCCAGAACCGTGTTGTTGATATGGCCAAGTCCGTCTATATCGCCGAACCTCGGGCTTACTGTGATGATAAACATAGTATCAGTATATCAAACCTGCCGGCTGGTTTAAAGTGTCCGGCGCCGTCTTCCCTGCCGCAGGCGAATCAAATCCGCGCGCCCGCGCTGTATACCGGTTATATTCCCGAAACCTAGGAGGTTTTTTATGGGTATCCTGTTTTACCGCGCACCGGCGGTGAGGGCTGTACGGCGCGCCGCGTTTTTGGCGCCAGCGCTTTTGCCCCTTGCCTGTGCAGGGGCGCTGGTTCTGTTTTCAGCCGGATGTAAGGATCCAGCGGAAGATTATTCTGGAAAAGAAGCGCCTGCCGCGCTGCCGTCCCAGCCTGCCGCGCCGTCTGCGCCTGTTGACCCGCCGTCCCAGCCCGCCGCGCCGCCGTCCCAGCCTGCCGCGCCGTCCGCGCCTGTTGACCCGCCGTCCCAGCCTGCTGCGCTGCCGCCCCAGCCCGCTGACCCGCCGTCCCAGCCTGCCGCGCCGCCGTCCGCGCCTGCCGCGCCGCCGTCCGCGCCGCCACATGAGGCCGATTGGCCGGATATGCCGCCGCTTCCCTCAGGGGAATGGAAAACCGTAACAGATCTCGCGGATATAAGGGCCTACCTCAACAGCCGGCCTAGTATTCGCTATGATGATCCCCACTACTTGATTAAAGTCAACGGCCTTAACCTTGGGGACAGCAGCAGCTTCAAGGCGCTTTATGATACGCTGAGTAGATATGCGGTTCTTGACCTCACCGAAAGCACTGGTACTGAGATTCCCTTTATTTCTCCGGGTTCGTCGCCCGGAAATAGAATGAAACTCTCCGCTGTGTTCCTGCCTGATTCAATAACCGTCATTCAAGCAAGAGCGTTTGAGGGCTTTAGCTCGTTAAAAACCATCGCCATGCCCGGGGTAACGCACATAGAATCGTCCGCTTTCAACGGTTTAAACGGGCTTGAAACCGTGTATATGCCCTCGGTTACGGCTATCGGTGACAACGCCTTCTCTTTTTGCAGCAAACTGCAATCGATTGTTTTGGGGCCTGAGCCCCCTGCTTTGGGGCAAGACGTGTTTAAAAATTTTTACACAGGTCAAAACGATTTTGCGGTGTACATTCCCCCAGGATCCCTTGAACGGTACCGGAGCCACCCTGATTGGGCGGCCTATCCGGAGAGCAAATTCAAGTTCCGCCCCCTTTCCAGCGCCGCCGGCTTCTAATCTAAAGCGCGGCGCTCCCCATCGCGGCGGGCCTTGACCGGCCCGCTGGTTTGGGGCTGCCCTGAGAAAGCCCCCGCACCGGGGGCCTCTCACCAAGCAATAAAAGGAGTTGCGTTATGTTCAAGAGCGGTATTTTTTCAGCGGCGTTGGTGTTGTTTGCTTTTTCTCTGTATGGACAACAAATGCCTTCTGGGGGTTCGAGCGCTGCACCGGTAATCGAAAGCCCCCAGACCCCGAAGATCAGCGATTTTGATATTCAGGGAAATGACGACGGCACCATGACCATCCTAAACTACAAAGGTCTGGCGAAAAACATTATTATACCGGAAAAGATCTTTAATATGCCCGTAACCCGTATCAGGGAAGGCGCCTTTAAACAAAAAGGGCTTGTTGGGGCCGCTATTCCCAAGACCGTTACTTTTATCGGGGACGAGACTTTTTATAACAATCAATTAACCGCCGTGACCCTGCCGGAGATCCTAGAATATATTGGGGACAGCGCGTTCGCAGGCAACATGCTGGGCAGCGTGGCCATACCATCAAAGGTTGCGGTCATTGGGAACAGCGCGTTCGCAAACAACAGGCTTACTGCTATTACGATCCCGAACAGCGTTACCTATATAGGAACAGAGGCTTTTAGGTCTAACCCGCTTACTGCGGTTACTATTGGATCAGGGGTTTTGTATATCGGCGCAGCTGCTTTTATTGCTTATGATAACGGCATAACAACCCTGACGTTAGGCTCCAACATCAGGTATATCGGCAGTGAGGCGTTCTATGACCATCGCGTTGCCAATTTGGTCATACCAAACAGCGTGGTGTATATTGGAACAAGAGGGTTTGGGCCGTTCTACGATAGTATGTTAAAATCTGTAACTATCGGTAAATACGTCATGCTTGAAGATGACAGGGCATTTGCTTCTGAAGTCGGCAACAATTTCGACGGTATTTACAAAAACAACGACAAACTGGCCGGTAAATACGTCTTTGCCGACAACGCCTGGACCTTTACGCCCCGTCCCTGAAAAAGCGTGAAAAAAACCCCCTAAACGCGCTTTGCCGCTGCCTAAGTGGCTTTGTTGGTTCCAAAATACCCCCATACATCCTTATTTATATAACGACTTATACGCGCCGCGCTTCGCTAGCGCTTTTTTTCTATGGGGGAGCCAGTTCCCCCAAACCCCCAACCAGCGGCTACCTGCATTGCGCCCTTCCGCCTGCGACGTCCGCTGAGGCGATCCTTGCACTTCAAACCTTGCCTGCCTTATGATGTTTTATTGAAAATACCGCGCCAGGGTGCTCAAAAGATCGTCAAAGTTAAGGGGCTTTCCCAAATGGCTGTTCATGCCCGCTGCGCGGCACTTCTCGATGTCCTCCCGAAACACATTGGCGGTCATGGCGATAATAGGGACCGCCTTTGCCCAAGGGTGGTCAAAGGCCCGGATACGGCGGGTGGCTTCGTAGCCGTCCATCTCAGGCATGTGTATATCCATAAGGATCATGTCATAGGCCCGGGGAGACGCGGTAAAGAGCTCCCAGGCTATCCGCCCGTTCTCGGCCTCGTCAATCGCAAGGCCGGTTGGCTCAAGCACGGCAATAACAATCTCCCGGTTTATGGCAATGTCCTCAGCCAAAAGGATATGCCTCCCTGCAAAACGCGCGGGGGTTTTCGCTTGCGTCAGTTCAGGCGGCTGCTCTGCCGGAGGTTCGGCGGCCCCGGGGCCTGCGCCCCGCCCCGCCTCAATCGTAAAAATAAACGACGACCCCTTGCCCGCCTCAGATTCAATGCGGATGGCCCCGCGCATCATCTCCACAATGGCTTTGCAGATCGCAAGCCCCAGGCCCGTGCCGCCGTACTTGCGGGCGATACTGCTGTCAACCTGCGCGAAAGACCGGAATATCTTGGCCTGCTGTTCCGCGCTTATGCCTATCCCCGTGTCGGTAACGCCGATTTCAAGGGTTACGCCCGCCTTCCCCGCCTTTCCCGCCCCTTTTTCTTTCCGCCCCTCTTTCTCTTTGCCCCCCAATTTCCGGGCCGCAACCGTAATCGTCCCCCCGTCAGGGGTAAACTTCACGGCGTTGCTCAAAAGGTTGGTAACGACCTGGGCAAGGCGCTGTTCGTCAGACACGATAAAGACCGGAATGGCAGGGTCGATCTGTATCACCAGGCGCTGCTTTTTCTCTTCAAGCCGGAAATCAATCACGTTTATCACATGGCGCAGCATCTTTCTAAACTCGAACTCGGTATACGAGAGCTCGAACTTGTCCGCCTCGATTTTGGACATATCAAGAATATCGTTTATCACCCCCAGCAAATGCGCCGAAGCGCCTTCGATTTTTTTGAGGCAGTAATCTTTGCGCTCAGAGTCGGCGGTTTCCCGGGCGATCGTGGTCATGCCGATAATCGCGTTAAGGGGGGTGCGGATTTCGTGGGACATAGTGGCAAGGAAATTGGATTTGGCCTGGCTTGCCTGCTCGGCGTTTTTCTTGGCGCCTAGGAGCTCGGTCATATCATGGAACAGCACGAAGGCCCCGGCAAGCACGGTATATTCGTCGAACATAGGGGTAAAATGAATCTCGTAGTTCCGGGGGGCCCCGTCCCCTGCAATGTCGATAACCTCCTCGATAACAATCGACTCCCGCTCAACAATGGCCTTGCGGAACGCCTCGCCTATCTCGTCAAGCACCTCCGGGCGGGTGAACCCGCGGAGGACCTCGCCGTAGAACCTGCCGCTTATAAACGCAAAGTTCTCTATCTTCGCGATTTTAAGAAAAATATCCGCGCAGTAGACAAAGCGCCCCTCAGCGTCGAAGAGCAGGATGATGTCCGGGCTGTTGGCAAGGACCATGTTCATATAGGTATTCTGCCGGGCCCGCTCCATCATAAGCA
>JAITHF010000268.1 GCA_031280115.1 Spirochaetaceae bacterium
TCGAGTCGGTGCTGGTGCAGATCGCCGACGCGATTTCCGCAGCCCGCCCCGGTGCCCGGCGGGAAACCCTTGACAATTATATCAAGCGCCTTGAGAACCTTGAGAGCATCGCCGCCGGCTTTGGGGGTGTTGAGAAGTCCTTCGCCATACAAGCAGGCAGGGAGCTGCGGATTATCGTGAACAACGACGCCCTTAACGATGAGCAGTCCAGGGAGCTTGCCAAGCAGATAGCCAAGAAAATCGAAAACGACCTTCGCTATCCCGGGCGCATTAAAGTAACGATTATCAGGGAGACCCGCATTATTGAATACGCGCGGTAAAGGGGGCGCCGCCCGGGCGCTTATGATAGGAGACGTGGTGGGAGATCCGGGGCTTGAAGCCCTTGAGACCCTCCTTCCCGGCCTTATCCGGGAGCTTGACGCGGATTTCGCGGTGGTAAACGGGGAGAACGCCGCAGGCGGCTTCGGCATGACCGAAGAGGCGCTGGAGCGGATTGCCGCCGCCGGCGCGGACGTGGTTACCTCCGGCAACCACGTCTGGGAGAAGCGGGAGTTTTTTCCCGCCCTGGACCGGGACAGCCGGATACTGCGCCCGGCCAACTACCCTGCCGGATGCGCCGGCAGGGGCTGGGGCTTTGTTGAAAAGCGCGGCATCCGGTGGCTGGTGGTGAACTTGCAGGGGCGGGATTTGATGCAGGCCGTTGACTGCCCTTTCAGGGCCTTTGACCGGATATGGGAAGAATCAGGCGGCGGGGTAACGCTGGTTGATTTCCACGCGGAAACCACCCGCGAGAAAGAGTGCCTTGGCTATTATGTTGACGGCAGGGCGAGCCTTATCGCCGGAACCCACACCCATATACTGACCGCGGACGAGCGGGTACTGCCCCAAGGCACCGGCTATATTACCGACCTGGGCATGACAGGCGCGCAGGGCAGCATTATCGGCATGGACACGAAGGCGTGCGTTGAGCGCGCCAGAACGCAAGTGCTCTGGCGGACCCCCTGCGCCCAAGGAAGCGGGGCCGTCCAGGGGGTGGCGGCGGACATACACCGCGAAAGCGGCAGGGCGGAGGCTGTTTTCCGCATACACCGCCGGGCCTAAGCGCGGGTTTCAGGGGGGATCAGCGGGGTTTCAGCGGGGGTTTCATAGAAACCCCCCATTATTTTTTGATTTATTTTTTGATAAGGAGATGGATACGCAATGAAAACAACAGAAAAAACAGGGGCAATGAAAAAAAACGGGGAAACGGGGAAAACAGGGGCGGCAGGGAAAACAGGGAAAAAAATTTTCGCGTTTTTAGCCGCTGCCCTGGCAGTTGCCGCAAGCGCGCAGGCCCAAGCAGGGGGCCCCAATGCCATAAGCGGCGACGCGGTCCCGCTCATCAAGGGGCTCATCTATATTGACGGGGACAGCGAAACCGGCTTTTTCGCCCTCAGCGCCGTGTACGAGCGGCTTATCTTCCCGCATTATACCGTGGGGGGAAGGCTGGACCTTGCCTTCGGCTCATCCGGCGGGCGGGGCGCCTCCTACTTCGGCTTATCCGCCCACGGGCGCTGGTACCCCCTGTCGGAAACGCTTGAAAAACTGTATTTCGACGTGGGCTTCGGCTTTAACGCCGCCGGCGTGAATGACGCGGGGGACCTTGCGAGCCTCACCTTGTCCCTGCACGCGGGATACAAACATTTCTTTACGAACATGATTTTTGTGGAACCTTCCGTAGGCTACGGGTACAGCAAGGTACACAATTACGTGCCGTTTAGCCCTATGGGCTGGCAGGCCGGCTTAGGCGTGGGCGCGTCTTTCTAACAGGGGGGGCCCGCCCTTATGACGGCAGGTAAGAGCGGAGGGGGGCCGCTATAGCGTATGGAGGAGGATTTTAATGAAGAACTTGAAAAGCCAGTTTTTTCTTTTATTCACCGGCCTAAGCCTGTTCTCTGCACTGGCCGCCGGCATGGTGATAACTATGCACTATAACCGGTATGTTAAAGATTCATATACCGCTGTCCTTACCAATGTGGTAACAATGGTGAAGGCCCAATACCCTGAGTTCGCCGACTTTAGACAGCTTATGCAGGATGATAAGGTCGTCTCCGGCAGGTATTGGGAGATAGCAGCCGGTTTGAGCGCCGTGATAGAGGCGTTTGATCTTAAATACCTCTATTTTGTGGAAAAGCGGGGGGACGAGTTTGTGGTGCTTATGGCCGCGGACTCGAACCCTGATGATTATATGGGGGCCTACGGGGAGCCGGAGGATGAACTGGTACGCGCGTACAGCACGAAAACCTTGCAGATAACAAAACAGCCGGTTACGACCCAATGGGGAACCCTGGTAACGGCGTTTCTCCCGATTGTCAAAGATGATAAGGCCGCCGGCATTGTGGGCGCCGATTACGATGTCTCGTATGTGGCAAACCTCAGGCGGCGGGTGGCGGTTGACTTCGCGATCTCCCTGCTGCCGGTTATGCTCATAGCAGGGATTATCGCGTTTGCGTTCTCTTCTTCAATGACCGTTTCTCTGCAAGAAATCGAACATATCGCCGCGGCTCTGGCTGAGCGGAACTTCGCGGTGAATATCCAGAAATTCAGGCGGGACCAGATCGGCAATATGCAGCGGGCGCTGCTTAAAATACGGGACAACCTTCAAATTGCCCTTGAGGAACTGGGGGAACACCTTGCGAAGATGACCGGCAGCAGCAGCCGGCTTAACACGGTTATCTCAGAATCTTCCGACGCCTTAGGGGTGATTACCACTAGTATGGACGCGATCCAGGATAAGGCGGACTCCCAGATGCGCTCAGTAGACCACACGTCCGCGTCAATAGCGGAAATCGCCGGCTATATCGGCTCCCTGGATCAGGCGGTCAAAACCCAGTCCGCCCGCATTACCGAGTCTTCCGCCGCGATAGAGCAGATGATAGCCAGCACCGACTCGATACGCTCGGTTGCGGCAGGCACCAGTAAAACAACCGGCGCCCTGAGTGCCTCCTCCGGCGCGGGGCATAAAATGCTCTTGCAGCTTGCGGAAGAACTAAAGCGCATCGAGGATCAATCCGCGGCGCTGCAAACCGCGAACAAGACCATCGCGGACATCGCGGGGCAGACGAATATCCTTGCTATGAACGCCGCGATAGAGGCGGCCCACGCCGGGGAAGCGGGCAAGGGATTTGCGGTAGTCGCCTCTGAGATACGAAAGCTGGCGGAACTTTCAGGAAAAGAGTCAGGCTCGGTTTCGGCGGAAATCAAGAAAATGGAGCAGGCTATCGCCCGGATAGGCAACGTTTCTCAGGAAACCGTGAAGGCTATGGACAGGATATTCACCGAGATAAAGGCTATGGATTCCTCCTTTGAGGTGGTGCGGAACGCGGTGGAAGAGCAGGCCGCCGGCAGTTCCCAGATCTTGAGCGCTCTTAAAACGATTCAGGATATGACTATGCAGGTACAAGACGGCACCGGAGCGATACATCAAAAGAGCGGCGAGATTCAAAAGGAGATGAGCACCCTCCAGAAGATTTCTCAAGACTTTACCGGAAGCGTCCATGAGGTCAGGAGCGCCAGCGGAAGCATCGCAAACTTCCTTGAAAACGCCAAGAAAATAATGTAACGCCCAGCCTCCGGCTGTTTCAATGGCAGGGGGCGCAGGGGGGCGCGGCAAAAAGTTTTATGCCAACATCCTTGACCAAATAATCTGCTTTGTTGTATATTAAAAAAGTAGAATAAAATATTACCCGCGCGGAGCGGGAACGTAACGCCTAGGGACAGGCGGCGCCGGCTTTTGGAAACAAGGGTGAAACCGCCGCAGCAAAACCTGCTTAGAAGTATAGAAGATAAAAGATAGAAGATAAAGAAAAAGCGGGAAAGTGCGGGAAAATAAGGCAAAAACCTTGGGGGAGTAAGCCGGGCAAGCCCCAAGCCCCTGCCTTGAGGCACAGGGCAGCCGGCGCAGCTTTGAACTTTTAGTTTGAGGATTAAGGAGTTATTATGCGAACAGACTGGTTACCCAGCTCCCGTGACGGAATAGTGCGTATGGCGAAGGTCTGGCTGGAAAAGATACGGGAAGCAGGCGCGCCTTGGGAAATACCCCCGTCCTGTCTTGCGAAGTTTGAGGCGTTTATTTCTAAGGCGGAATCAGCGCTTGGCAAGGCAAAGCAGTCTGAAGCGCGTACTGAGGAGCTTAACGCGCTCTGCCGGGCCGCGTTTGATCCGCTTGAAGAGATGATGCGCCAAATGAAGGAGCGCTTTTTCGTGTCCCCGCCGCTTGCCGAAGCGGATTTTATCGCCCTCTTGCTTATGGCTTCCGGCAGCGCCCCCCCTGACTTTGCCCCGGAGGTTACGGTGGCCCTGTGTGATGATACCCATGTGCAGGCAAAGGCAGCGCCGGCCTCTCCTGTAACAGACCCGCATATACTTCATCATGTTGATTTTGCCTACGGGGTGCTGGTAGACGAGCTTTCCGGCAATGTTGACGAGATGCTTACAGTCCCCCTGTGCGCCGATACCCTGCCGGTGGTGGTCGGCACCCGCCGGCGGGTGCATACTATCGCCCTTCCCGCGAAATGCCGGGGCGTGTATGTGGCGGCGCGGTTTGTCAATGCGGACATGGAAGCGGGGCCCTGGAGCGATATTACCGCAGGGCCGGCCCTCTGATATTGCGTGCCTGCGCCGGCTTTTTTAGATACCCTTTTCCAGCGCAAAAAGTTCGTTAAACAGGCGCTCCGCTTCTTTGTTAAGGAGGCGGAAATGCCCTTGAAGGGAATGGGCGGCAATAATGCCGCCCTGTGTTTTTAAGGGCGTTTCCCGGGGCCCCAGCCGCACCGCGTCAAGAACCGATTCAGGCACATCCCTTTTCTGTATGCTCGTCCCGTTTCTGCCAAGCGCCGCCTGATCAGCGCAGGTCCAGGGGATAGTGTGGGTGACGGTTTCTTTATGGGTATACCGGTAGGTATCCCACATAATAGAATCAATGCCCCGATTGTTCTGCCCGGCCCGGGCGGTAATTGCCGGCTGGTTTTTCGCGACAACCTCTCTTATATATGTTTCCGCGTCCAGTATCTTTTCAATCTCCATCCGTCCCAGAAGGTACATTTTTCCCTTTGCCACGGTAACGGGAAATACCGTATCCCCTGCCGCAACCTTGCCAAGGGGAGGCTGGGACCGGTGGGGCCCGCCGAAAATTACCTGCAAAGGCCCTGTATCCCCATTTTTTACATACGTTTCAATCTTGTCTTTCGGCCAGAAAATTATATACGATGCCATAACGCCCGTCCTTTCGGGGATTATATATTTTTTTGCCGGGCCCGGCAATCCCGCCGCCTCTGAGCGCTCCCCCTGCAAAGGGCGCGGGTTAAGGCGGCGCCTTGACGGGCGCCTCGGAGCGCCGATACTTTAGGGTATGAGATTATTTAAAACACGGGAGCAGCAGTATGTATAGACCGGTGGGTATTTTCTACGCTTATTGGACGCAGGAATGGGATGCGGATTTCCTGCCCTTTGTGGACAAGGCAAAACGACTGGGGTTTGATTTGCTGGAACTCCACGCGGCGGTCCTGTCTGATCGGGACAGGGCGTACCGGCTCAAGGTGAAGAAAGCGGCGGATAACGCGGGAATCCTCCTCTCCTACGGCATGGGGCTTGCCAAAGCATACGACCTTTCCTCCACCGATGAAGAGACGCGCCTGCGGGGCGTGGGCTTTATGAAGAAAATCATCAGCGCAGTGGGGGAAATGGGCGGGGGCCCCATAAGCGGCACCGTACACAGCTACTGGCCCGGGGTGCTGCCAGAGGGCGCGGAGCGCAAAGAGCCTATGCTTCAGCAGAGCCTTAAAAGTATGCGGGAACTTGCGCCGTTCGCGCTGGATCAGGGGGTTGCCCTCAATGTGGAGGTGATAAACCGCTTTGAGCAGTTTCTTCTCAATACGTGCGCCGAAGCGCTTTCTTATGTTGCCGCAGTCAACAGCCCGGCGTGCAATATCCTGCTCGACACGTTTCACATGAACATCGAGGAAGACTCGCTTGAAGGGGCGATCCGTTTGGCAGGCCCCAGGCTCGCCGCGCTCCACTTGGGGGAGCCGAACCGTATGCCTCCGGGCACGGGGCGGATGCCCTGGGCTGAGATACGGGAGGCGCTGGACAGTATTAACTTTGCGGGCCCCCTTGTTATGGAACCCTTTGTTACCCCGGGAGGCGCGGTGGGGCGGGCTGTCGGGGTGTGGCGGGAACTTGCGCCGGAGGCGGGCAAGGACGGCCTTGCGGAAAAAGCCGCGGCCTTTGTGAAACAGCGCCTCCGTCCTGCTTAGGGGCGGAAAAGGCCGGCCCCCTTAGAAATCGCGGTCAAACCCGTATAATCCGGCGCCTTCCGCTTTATGCGCCTTGACCGCGGCGGCTTTCCCGTTTCTTTCTTCAGGGATTTTCTTCTTCATGTCCGGCATCTTGGTTATGGAAGCCGTACCCAAGAATACCCTCTAAGGCGGTTCCGCCGGTTTCAGCGCCGCTGCCCTCTGCGGGAGTCTGGCCGGCTTAGGGCGTTCCGGTTTCCTGACCGGAAGAGGCGGCGCCTTTCCGCTTAAACGGGTCGGACAGCTTGCTTGGTTCGTATTTTTTTACCCCTGTATCAGCAGGCTTTATAAAAAGAAATCCCACATATACCTGTATATCATCTTCATAAAGCGAAACAATATAGGGATAGGCGATGAAGTAGGTGTCGGCGGTTTTGTATTCGTAGCCGTTGCGGTCGTTGAAGAACTGTTTGTACCGCCTGAAAAGGTCAACGCCGCCGTCAGCCTGCGGCACCAGTTCTTTGGTGTCTATAAGGTTCCACTCGCTGGTGGCCCTGAAAGCCTCGTCAGCGCCGGCAGTATGGATAAGCAGGGTTTTGCTGTCTTTTATCTCGTAGAGGGTAAGCACATGGTTCACCACTTCCCCTTCAACCTCATGGAAGTCCCGCTCTTCATTCAGTTTCATCTTGAAGGCGACTTTGGTTCCGATTGGATAAATCTCTTCGACGGTTTCTTCTTCAACCTTTTCCGCGTGGGGGGTGTTGGAAGGAATCGGCGGCTGGAACGACATATCTACACCGTAGAGGTGTACCGGCAACATACATACCACTAACAGGGTCACAATTCTCACAGTATGCGCTCTCCTTGGAGGGGGGTTTCAAAAGCGCCGGCAGGCGCCGCGGTTCCAAGAGCTGTCCACAGCCAATGTCCGCGCGCCTCCTACTATAAAACGGTTTTTTAAAGAGCGTCAACCCCCTGCGGGGGATTCACGTGCTTCTCGCGGTGAGCGGGTTTGCACGTTTAGTCACCCCCTGCGGGGGATTCACGTGCTTTCTGTAGCGATAGGGTTTGCGATTTTAGTCACCCCCTGCGGGGGATTCACGTGCTTCTCGCGGTGAGAGGGTTTGCAATTTTAGTCACAACCCTGAAGGATGCGCCTCATCGCGCTTTGATAACGTTAGCGGCTCAAAGCAGGAAGCCTTTAGCGGGGGTTTGGGGGCAGCCGAAGGCTGTTCCCTTACGCGGAGTTCGCAAAAGAATACGCAAACCATGAAGCGCTGATAAAAAAGCCCCCAAAAAACTCTTTAAAAAGCGCAAGCGAAGCGCAGCGCTCAATAAAAAAGCCCCCAAATTCTTCCCAAAGAGGCGCGCAGCGCCGGTAATTCGTTGCAGCATACTGCGTTGTCTGGGGACAGGGCATCGTATTCTATGCACAATCCGCCTCAGATTGCGTACAACCCGCCTCAGATTGCGTACAACCCGCCTTAGATTGTGTACAACCCGCCGTAGATTGTGTACAACCTGCCTTAGATTGTGTACAACCCGCCTTAGATTGTGTACAACCCGCCTTAGATTGTGTACAACCTGCCTTAGATTGTGTACAACCTGCCTTAGATTGTGTACAACCTGCCTTAGATCGTGTACAACCTGCCTTAGATTGTGTACAACCTGCCTTAGATTGTGTACAACCTGCCTTAGATTGTGTACAACCTGCCTTAGATTGTGTACAACC
>JAITHF010000002.1 GCA_031280115.1 Spirochaetaceae bacterium
CTATCATGGCGTTGCGGCAGTGCGGGCATTTGAGTTTTATGCTTATTGTCATTATTCATAGTAACTCTTCTTCGTCCGCCCTGTCGATTTACCCCATCATACTTTGTGAGTCACCTCCAGGTATTAAGCCGTTCACGAAATGCCTCATTTTGCGTCTCTTTTTTATACGGCATCCCCGCTTCTTTTAGTATCCGCGGTATAAAAATACTAATCGCTACTTTCTCGTTAAGGTCAAAATTATCAGCTATGGGTTCAATAAGCTGTATGGGCCGGCGGCGCAAAAACCAAAATAATTCGTATCCATATATTTTATTTACATTAGCCCGTTCGATGCCTTGAAAGTCTTTCAGCCGGGCAATGTCTGTAAAATAATCAATAACAAACATATTAAAACTTTCTTCGTCAATACGGACTTTATCTCCGACACCCAAACTTTCTAGTATCTTAACCGTATCCTTCCATAACGCCTCATATCGAGATTTGATAATATGTTCAGGGAAATAGCGCAAGAGGAATTGATAATGTGAATCTTTATCACATCCGGCTTCGTTCATAAATTACCTCATCTTCATGATGTCTTGAAAGATGTCGGTTTGAATAAAATCCTCAACAGCTTCAGAGTCGCGCTCTTGCTTTAGATCGGTATAATTTTCGGCGGTGTTTTGTGAGCGAGCCATTGCAAATCCCTTTCCTTCTAATTTTCCCATAAAACGGTCGGCTGCGCTTTTAGCATCTCTATCTAACATAATTATTTCTCCCTATTCTTTTTGATGATTTGATTATTTAATAGTCTCTCAGAAATGTCAATGCTTCTATAAACTATTTGTAGATATACTTACCAATAAAATAATTAAATCATTATACTATAAATATTTATATCAACAATTTATATAACAATGATTTATCTGGGGACAAGATAGTTTTTTTTGCCTGCAAAACAACTTATTTTGCTAGCAAATAAACTTATTTTGCTGGCAAACAAACTTATTTTGCCGGCAAACAACTTTTATTTTCCGGCAAAAAAATCGGTTTTCCTGCCGCGCTCTGTTATTATACTAAGAATTATCGGCGCTTTCGCGCCTCTTTGGGAAGAATTTGGGGGGACCAGTCCCCCCAAACCCCCAACCAACGGCTTCCTGCGTTGCGCCCTTCCGCCTGCGGCGTCCGCTGAGGCCCATCCTTCGGGGTTGTGACTAAAATTGCAAACCCTATCGCTGCAAGAAGCACCTGAATCCCCCGCAGGGGGCAAACCCTATCGCCGCGAGAAGCACGTGAATCCCCCTATGGGGGTAAGGCTTGCTTATCGCGATAAGAGGGCATATACTTGGGGTGGAGGCTTTTTTTATGGATAAAGACGCCGTACTCGCGCGGGCGAAAACGTATATAGCAAAAGAAAAGGACCCCTCTTTCAGGGGCGAAGTGGAGAAGCTCATCGCTTCGGAAGACTGGGACGAGCTTGCGGACCGGTTCTATCAGAATCTCGAATTCGGAACCGGCGGCTTGCGGGGCGTTATCGGCGGGGGATACAACCGGATGAATACGCTGGTGGTCAAGAGCGCCACCCAAGGGCTTGCGGCGTACCTGCTGAACGCCTTTCCCGATAAAGCGGCGGAAGGAACCCTGAAAGCGGCAGTGGCCTTTGACAGCCGCCGGTATTCCGCCCAGTTCGCCGAAGCCGCGGCGCTTATTCTGGCGGCCAACGGGATACGGGCCTACTTGTTTTCAGCCCTGCGCCCCACGCCGGAACTGTCGTTTGCGATCCGCACCCTGGGATGCGACACGGGAATCGTCGTAACCGCCAGCCACAACCCGGCGCAATACAACGGGTACAAGGCGTACTGGAACGACGGCTCTCAGGTAATCCCCCCTCATGACGAGGGGATTATACGGGAGGTCAACGCGGTTACGGATATTAAAGAAATCGAGCGTGAAACCGCCCTTGCAAAAGGGCTGCTTAAAATCATTGACAAAGAAATCGACGAACCCTATCAGGACATGGTGCGCCGCCGGCTCTTCAGGCCCCAGCTGATTAAGGAGAAAGCCGGAGAGGTGAAAATCGTGTACACCCCGCTTCACGGGACCGGCGCGTTCCACGTTGAGGCCGTGCTGGGAAGCCTGGGGCTTAAGGTCATCACCGTGCCGGAACAGCGGGAGGGGGACGGCGAGTTCCCAACCGTTTCCTTTCCCAACCCTGAAGAGGCGCCGGCGCTGAAACTCGCCCTCGAACTGGGAAAAAAGACAGGCGCCGACGTGGTTATGGCAACCGACCCGGACGCCGACCGCTTGGGAATCGCCGTGCCTGACCGGGAGGGGGACTTCGCGCTCGTAACCGGCAACCAGCTTGGCACGCTCCTTGCGGATTATATCTTTCTTTCACGCAAGGAAACCGGTACGATGCCGGAAAAAGCCGCAATGGTGAACTCGATTGTAACGACAGGCATGCAGAAACTCCTTGCCCAGTCCTACGGCGCCGAGTGCGTGGAGTGCCTTACCGGTTTCAAGTGGATCGCCGATGTATGGCGGAAGAGCGAAGCCGCCGGCAGCCCCGTCGTGGTATACGGCACCGAGGAAAGCTACGGGTACCTTGTGGAAAACGAGGTGCGGGACAAAGACGGGGTTTCCGCCGCGGCCTTGACCGCCGAGATGACGCTGTACTGGCGGAGCAAGGGGAAAAGCCTCCTTGACCGGCTGGACGAGTTGTACCATATAACCGGCTACTGGCAGGAAATGGGGATTTCAAAGTATTTTAAGGGGCCCCAAGGGCCGGCAATTATGAAAGGCATTATGGAAAACTACCGGAAAAGCCCCCCCCCTGTCCTAGGCGGCATAGAAGTTGAAAAAGTGCGGGATGTTCTCGATTCAGTGTGGAAATACCCCGCCAACCCCTCCCGCGTTGAGGCCGTAGAAAACCTTCCCAAAAGCGACGTGCTGCAATTTTACCTCAAGGACGGCACCGTGGTAAGCGCCCGCCCCAGCGGTACTGAGCCGAAAATCAAGTTTTACGCAAGCTGCCGCGCCGAAGTGGGACCCGGCGGGCTTGGGGCGGCAAAAGAAGAGGCGGCGGAGAAACTTGCGGCTATAAAGCGCGATATTGCCAAGGCCATCGGCGATTAACATGATGAAAATCCTCTCTGCCCTTATCGCGGGGCTCCTTGCCTGCTCCTGTTCTATTAACAAAATGGCCATGAAATCAGTGGCCGACACCTTAACAAGCGGCGGAAGCGGCGACGTGTTCACCGGCGATCCTGATCCGGAACTCGTGGGGGACGCCCTCCCTTTCGCCATCAAACTCTATGAATCCCTCCTCGCTTCCAATCCCAAACATGAGGGGCTTATTATCACCACAGGATCCCTCTTCGTCATGTACGCCAACGCCTATGTGCAAGGCCCTGCCGAGATGCTTCCCTCGTCCCGGCACGAGGAGCGGGACGCGGCGAAGCAGCGGGCGAAGAAGCTCTACCTCCGGGGGACGGCCATACTCTACACAGGCTTGAACGCCCAGTATCCCGGGTTCAGCGGCGCGTATCAGGCGGGAACCTTAGACGCGCTCCTTGGGAAGATGAAGAAAGCCGACGTGCCCCTCCTCTATTGGGCCGCGGCAGGAACCCTTGCGGCGTTTTCCCTTGACCCGTTTGATCTTGGCCTGGGGGTTAAAATACCGGAACTGACCGCCATGATCCACCGGGCCTACCAGCTCGACCCTGACTTTAACAGCGGGGCGCTTGACGACTTTTATATCCTCTTTTATGGGTCCCTGCCGGAGGTTATGGGCGGCGACAAGGCGAAAGCCCGGGAGCATTTTGAGCGGGCTCAGGAAAAAACCGGCGGGCGCATCGCAGGGCCCTACCTTTCCTACGCCCAGGCCATCGCTATTCCGGCGCAGGATTACGAGGCGTTTGCCCGCTGTATGGAAAGCGCCCTTGCGGTTGACCCAGACGCGGACCCGCCGAACCGGCTTGCGAACATCCTCGCCCAAAGAAAGGCGCAGCATCTGCTGGATAATGCGGACGACTACTTCGTTACGCTTGAAATGGACGGCGGAGGTGGGGATGATTACTAAGAACGGACAAAGCCAGCCGGAAAGATTTGCTCGAAGCGGTGAAAGATGAACGATGATGAACGATAAAGAGAGCGCTATAAAAAAGTAAAAAAGGAACGTAAGATAAAGAACGCAAGCAAGAAAAGAACAGGAAAGGAAAGGAAAGGAAAAATATGAAAAAGACAGCGGCGGTTTTGATGTTTGTGTGGTACGCGGCTGCCGCAGGGGCCCAGGACTTTTCGATACAGTGGCTTGATAGTATGGCCGGCTACTTGGGAAAGAGCGTTCTGGATATTCCTGACACATACAACCAGGCAGAGGAAGATCAGTCGGTGTATAACAAATCATCCGCCGGCACTGTTACCGAAACCTTCAGTTTGGACAGCCGGGCGTATATACAAGGCGCCGCGTGGATAAAAACCTCCCCTAAGCCGAAAATCGAATACAAACGGATTATGGCGGTACTGGAAACCGCGCTGGGGGAGCCTATGTTCCTCGACAGGGACCGGTGGTTAGCCCTGTGGAATTGGCGCGCCGCCTATCCGCTTACGCTTTATATCATGGATGATGAGTCCATACTAGTAGGCGTGCTTACCCTTGAGGCGCTGAATATGACCAGGGAAGAATGGGAGCAGATCATTCAGTTATGCCAAATTATGATGCGCCCCCTGCGGGGGTTTTGAGCACCCTGCGGGTTTTGAGCACCCTGCGGGTGTTTCAAGCGCTTCTTGTTGCGGGAGGATTTGCGATTTGAGGCGCAACCCCGAAGCGGCGCCTCATTGCGCTTTGAAAGCGTTAGCGGCGCAGAACGGGAAGCCGCTTAGAAAAGAAAAATTAGAAAAAGTGTATAAACCCTCCGCACAGGGGGGTTTGAGGAGATGTTATGATTACGCATATCGTCGTGGGCGCGCTCGCAACAAACTGCTGGGTCTACCCGTTAGAAAAAGAAGAGGCGCCGGAACTGTGGGCTTCTTATAAAGATGCTTTTTCTTCTGCTTCTTCTTTCAAGGGTATCTGCGCGCTTATAGACCCCGGGGCAGACCCCCGGGCCGTTACCTCCCGCCTTGAACGGCTCCGCCTGTTTCCGTGCTGCATCCTGCTTACCCACGGCCACTTTGACCATGTGGCAGGGCTTGCGGGGGTGGCGTCATACTATCGGGACACGTACGGGTTTGCGCCTGAAATCGCTATCCATCAGGGAGACGCATCCTCCCTGGGCGCCGGCGCGCTGGCGGTTCATCAGGCGAGCTTTACTATTGCGGCGGGAAACACCGCCTATGTGGACGCCCTCTGGGACCCTCTCCCGCCGCCTTCCCGCCTCCTTGCGGAAGGGGACCGGATAGGCCCCTTTACCGCGCTCCACCTGCCCGGGCACAGCCCGGGGTCCGCAGGGTTTTACCACGAAGGCGCAGGGGACCTGCTCAGCGGGGACGTCCTCTTTGCCGGAGGCATCGGGCGCACAGACCTCCCCGGCGGGGACTGGGAAACCATGAAGGCAAGCCTCCAGCGGCTCTTCCGCATGGACCCGGGCATCAAGGTTTATCCCGGGCACGGCCCGGCAACCACTATCGGAGGCGACCACAGCCTGTTCTAACCTTTCCCCATTTTTTCTCTTGTTCCTCTTTTTCTAACGGGTCCCTTACAAGAAAATCCGTATGTGCTCCACCGGCGAACGGTGCCGCATCTTGATAAGCAGGGTTTGTTCCGCGCTGGAATAGGACCAGCCTGACGAGTTATACCGCTCGAAATCCGGCGCAGTACGGTAATCAATGTTGTATAACTGGAGGCGGTTCGGCGGGGGAACCCCGCGGATAAGGAGGTAATGAGTTTCCCCTACAGGGAAGGCGACGGCAATGTCCAGCAGGGTATTCTCCCGCGTTACCGTCAGGCTCGACGCGCCGGTCCATGCCCACATCTGCCCTTGTATATGCGCCGCCCGGGGGTAGTTTTCCCCGGGGTTAAGGAGCCGGTACAGCCGGGCCGCGCTCACCCGGGGGGAATCGGTGTCCTCCGCAGCCGTGTTATCCGGCAAGAGCCGGAGGAACGCAGGCGCGGTCCCCGTGTCGGCGGCAAGGGCGATAACTGACGCCGCAAGGGAGCGGCCTATGGCAGCCCAGTCGTTATTGCCCGCGCTCTCGGCGTAGACCATGAGGGCTTTTCCCAGCCTTAGGTTAAACTCTATATCAGCAGTATCAAAAAACACGAACACCTTATCTGCCGGCGGCACCTTTTTAATACCCTGGGCAATAATGAGGTAGGTCTGGGCGATAGACTGCCCGAAAGGGTTGGGATCTTCTGGAAAAGCGGCGCTCCAGTCGGCGTATCCCTCAAGGATGCCGATGAGTATGTCCTTGGAAATGGCGGAAGGGTCCATGCCCCGGGCCAGGGCCGCGGCCTTTTCGATAAGCTCCCCAGCCCCCCGGTCCGCAAGGTACGCGAACACATGGGGTTCATGGAGGAAATCGAACGAGCCCTGGTCAACGAGGCGGGAAATGCGGGACATCTTTTCCCGCTCCGCTGCCGAGAGGGAGCGCACCCCCTGATCCAGCCGGCCAAGGAACACGCTTGACTCGTAGGTTCTGCGGGAGCCGTTGAGAAACCCTGAAGGGACCGCGGCCACTGCCGAAGCGTAGCCTCCCCTGCCCACGGCTTCGCCGGCATACGCCACCACCAGGTCTTCGTTGTTGCTGCCGGCCATGCTCCGGCTCCACAAGGTGTAGCTCTGGTCCCGCCATCGGGCGACAACCTTGTCATAGGACTGTTTGTCATAGCCGGCGGGGATAATAAAGTCTTTAGGGTTAAACGCCAGTTCCTGGGTTTCAGGAACCGTCTCGTACCGCAGCAGCGGGTCTTCGGCAGAAAAGATAAGGGCATGGCGTTCAGCGCTGGCAAGGCTCCTGCCGAACCGGTACATAAGGCCGTCAGTAACCACCACAAGCTGCCCGTCGGCCTGGTCTTGGATCTTCGCGGTTTTCAGGGGTTTATAGGGCAGGACAAGGCTTTCCACACCCTGCGCAAGGGAAGCGCGTATCTCAAGCCCGGGGTTTTCTTGGGTATGCGCGGCAGCGAAAACCAGTTTTGTCCCCCCGCTGAGGCCGAAGGTGACGGCAGTGCCGGACACCAGCATCGTTTCCGGCAGGGACGGCTCTCTCTGTCCGCCGGCTTTCACCAGGGCGAAGCCGTCATCGGCTCCGGTAAGGCTGAACTCCATTCCTGCGAAAGAAATGCGTAACCCGCCGGCAAGGGCGTACTGGTTGGGATGTTCTTGGGAGCGGTAATGGCCGGCGATGAGGAGGGCCCCCACCTGTTTGGTAAAGGCGCCTCTGCCGGAAAACTGGATAGTCCCCAGGAGGAGCAGGATACCCGCGTACAACACCAGAAGCCCGAAAATGTGGGGCAGAAAATACTTTTTCATCAGCAAAATCCTTATGTTCGCAATAATCTCTGTATTAAGATAATCGGAAACCGCCATAGTTTCAACAGCCTGCGGCTGTTTTACGTGCTTCTTGCGGTGAGAGGGTTTGCGATTTTAGTCACAACCCAGAAGCAACGCCTCAGCGGGCTTCGCAGTCGTATGGGCGCGGCGCAGGAAGCCTTTAGCGGGGGTTTGGGGGAA
>JAITHF010000041.1 GCA_031280115.1 Spirochaetaceae bacterium
CGATTTCGACTTCCAAGGTGAAAGCGGGAACCGGATCTATATCTGCCTGCGCCTGCAAAACCAAAAAGGCGGCGCAGGCCCCTTAGGGCCGCTTGCTACTATTGTTATTCCCTAGGAAGGGGGTTTTTAGTATGGGCGCTGCGCTTCGCTTGCGCTCTTTAAGAGTTTTTGGGGGAACCAGTTCCCCCAAACCCCCGCTAAAGGCTTCCTGCGCTGCGCCACTAACGCTATCAAAGCGCGGTGAGGCGTTGCGTGAGGGTTGTGACTAAAATTGCAAACCCGCTCACCGCGAGAAGCACGTAAAACCCCCGCAGGGGGTGAGGCGGGGCATAATTATAAACTATACGAGGAGGACGGTATGGGTATGAAAAAACTTTTAGGCGCGATGATTTTCGCGGCGGTTTTGGGGTGCTTTACGGCCTGCGACACAGGCGGCGGCGGCTCCGGCAAAGGCGGCTTAGGCGGGGGCGTTGAAGAAGAAATAGACGGCGGCAAGACCCGCGTCAATTTTGACAACACCGGGAAAGTATTTCCCGTGTCGGTCTATAGCGACTCCCTGCGAACCGTGAAACTCGCGGACATCGCGGCTGGGGGCACGAAGCGCATTGAAACCCTTCCCAGCATGACCGGCACGGCGTTCTACATGACCTATACGGTTACGGTTGAGGGGATTAGTTTTCCTTATTATGACGGGAATTCTTTTGTAATGGCCCGTGTTGATGAGGGGCGGACCACGCGGGTTCCTGTTCCTGCCTTAGAGCGGGCCGCCTTTACGCAGGTGTATGTGAAGGTACTCAACAACGGGGATTCATCCCTGACGTTTCGCAAAGGGAGCAGCGAGCTTATGCCTGAAGGCGCGGCCTCGACGATTGTGATGAACGGGGAAACCGCCGTCTATAGGCTGGAGGCCGGCGCCGCGGCGGGGTACGCTTTTATGAAGAACGGATCGTCCCCCCTCAGTTTCCCTGACGAACCAAGCGCGTTTGAGGCCGGGCATATCTACACCTTCACCTTTAACGGCGCGGCCCTGGCCCTTGCGAAAACCACGCCCATTACTCTTGAAGCCGCCGCCCCGCCGCCGCCGCCCGGCGTAACCTTGGCATGGTCGGGAGGCTGGCGCCGCACCGGAGAATACACGTATACCAGCAACCCTATAGAGGATGGCCAAAGCACGATAGAAACGTTGACGATTAGGACCGGCGTACCACGCAAGGTTACTATAGAACTTAGCGCGTCAAGCGAGAGCGGCCATGACTTCGGCTATGCCGCCTTATCGAACTACCAAATGAGTGTATCAGGCGCCGCAAGGAAAACCTATACCTATACGGTTCCAACGGGAATGAGCCAGATTCAATTCAGGTATAGCAAAGATGAGAGCGGCGCTGCCGGAAGCGACAGTGTTACTGTGAAGGTACTCAACATCACGGTACGTGAGGAGGAGGATAGAAGCCCGCCAATTATGTACTACGAACACGCCGCCTTGATCTTTCATGGAGCGTGGCTCCAAACCGGACCAAACATCTTTACCAGCCAACCCATACTTGATGATACAGGCGGGAGGAGCCTCTTTGATATTACACACACCGTGGGAACCCTTGAAATTACGAACGCCTTCCATCCGATTCAGATTACTGTAGAACTTAGCGCGTCAAGCGAAAGCGGCTGTGACTTCGGCTATGCCTCACTGCTGAATGAACTCATAATATTGAATGATGGAACAGTAACAGAGTTCACGATACAGGTATCAGGCACCGAAAGGAAAACCCATACCTATACGGTTCCGGCAGGAAGAAACGTGATTCGTTTCTTATATAAGAAAGACGGGAGAGGCGCTCACGGAGACGATAACGTGACGTTGAAAATACTCTCGGTACAGTGACTCAAGGCAGGGCGCGGCTGTTTCAACGGCAGGCCGGCACCCTGCGGGGGAGGCGTGCGCTATTTTTGTTGAAACAGAACGGAAACCGTGTTAGTATATAAACGACAGAGAAAAACATACGGAATAAAACAGCAGGGAGATCAGAATACGGCGGTGCGTCGGCGTTTTTTATCAATATTACTATTCGTATGCCGGTTACTCCTATGGGGGGCGCCGGGCTTTACGGCCTTGGGGTGCGGAGGGGCGTTTAAGGCGCCGCATCTGTTTCAGGAACCGGTAATGGACCCGTATTACCGAGCCGGCTCCAAAGCGGACCGGGAGGCGCTCAAAAACCTTTTCATCATTTTATCCGGTGAAGACCGGGCCGGCATGACAAAGTTCGCCGCGGTCCGGGAAATCGCTGGCGTTTATGTCCGCCTGGGCGAGTACGGCAAACTGACCCACTTCCTTGCGTCCTGCATCAGCAGGGACCCGCAAGACCCCTATAACGCCTATTACCTCCATCTTACGGCGTACGTGCATAAAGAGCGGCAGGCGTACCCGGTGGCGGCGCTCTATTTCGACATGATTATCAAAAACTATCCTGACCTCATCATTCGGGGGCGCTCTATCCATCTTGACTGCCTTGAGCACCTTATCGCCCTGACCGGCAGCCCGGAGCGGCGGATACAGTATTATAAGGAGCTCATCGACCGCTTCTCCGGGAAGATAGACTTGGGAACCGCCTATTTTATGCTGGCCCGGTCGTACGAACAAATCGGCGAATGGGACGAGGCCATCCAGTCATACACCAAGTACCGCCCCTACATAGGCAAAACGAATATACGGGGGTTCCCTGACGCTGATTATCACGCGAAACAGCTGGTTGACTTTCATAATTCCCCCAGGGATTGGACCTTTGAGAGCCTTGCCGCGCTGGTTGCCGCGGTAAAAAGCGCCCTTGATGAGGGGAACAGCCCCCGCCTCAGGCAGTATCAGGCGAAAGTTAATTTCTTTGCCCGCTCCTGGTCCCAGGACGCGGATGATTCAGGCATGGCCGAGTTCAGCCTCTCGGCTTTTACGGGCAACAACGAAATCCGCTGCGCCCCGTCCCTTGACCCCGGGTCCAACGCCAACGAAGCGTACCTCAAAACCACCGGCTGGGACCAATATATTACCACCTGGTATCTTTATTTCAGAAAAATTTATTTCCCCGCTGACCCTGACATCCACGGGCGTTGGGAATGGGCGGGAATATATTATGGAGAAAAACTTTGATCCTTTTTACTGGTACCCTGCTGCGGAACGCGCCGTCCAAACCGCGCCGCCTTCCGCGGAATATGCCGGCTTTCATTACCTTTGCGGTTATCGCGGGTATGAGAGGTCTCTTGCCTGCCGCAGCGGATGAGGCGGATATGGCCGCCCTGCCGGTCCCGGTCCTTGACCCTGACCGGCTTTCCGAAACAGGCCGCTCCGAACCGTTCAGCGAGCCTGAATTCTCGACGCTGGCCGCGTATTTCAACTACCCGGACCCCGCGGAAGGCGCGGAAAATCCGCTTGAGGTGTTTCACGAAGACAATGGTACGGCCAGGCCGGGCCGCCGCCCGGCGCGGCCCCTGCGGATAACCCCTTATCATTATAATCAGGCCGGAGCCGCCTCGGTGCGCGCGGCACCGGTCCGGCGGGGGGCCATATCAGGGCTTGACCGGCCGTTGACTAAGGAATACATCGCGCGGTACGCGAGCCCCAAGGGGATAGAACTGCTTAACACGATTATCCGGCGGGGGAACCCCTATTTCGCCTTTATCCGTAAAGAAGTGGAAAAGAGGAACCTGCCGCCTGAGCTTATGTACCTGCCCATAATCGAGTCCGCCTTCATGCCCAACGCGGTGAGCAGGGCCGGGGCCACCGGCTTGTGGCAGTTTATGAAAAACAGCATCGGGCCCTATGACATGCAGATAAACGAATGGATGGACGAGCGGATGGATTTCTGGAAGTCAACTATGGGCGCCCTCAGTAAACTGGAGGAGAATTACCGCGAGCTTGGGGACTGGGCCCTGGCGCTTGCCGCGTATAACCACGGCCTGGGCGCGGTAAGCCGCGCCGTCCGGCGTACGGGCGTGCGGGATTACTGGGCGCTTTCCGAGCGCAGGCAGTTCGCCGCCGAAACGATACATTACGTGCCGAAACTTCTTGCGGTCTCGCACATCATATCCAACCCGCGGCACTTTAATATTGACCCGCTCTGGCCGGAAGACCCCCAATGGACCCGGGTGAAAGTAGGCAGGATGGTTGATCTTGATCTGCTGGCCGCCGAAGCCGGCGTGGACAAGCGGGAACTCAAGCGGGTAAACAGCGAGCTCCGCTATAATGTTACCCCGCCGGACCCTGACTACTGCCTTAAAGTGCGCGCCGCCGACGCGGATGCGGTTAAAACGGTTCTGGAGCGGAAAGACCTGACCCTTATCCGCTATTATTTTCATACTATCGGCCCGGGGGAAACCCTTTCGGAGCTGGCGCAGCATTACGGCGTGTCGGTGGATAATATTTTGAGCCTTAACCCTGGGGTGCAGCCGCGGTATCTCAAGCTCGGCGCCCGCCTCCTTATTCCGGCGTACC
>JAITHF010000076.1 GCA_031280115.1 Spirochaetaceae bacterium
CAGCCCCTCTACGCGGAAAAAGACGCGATTGAGGCCACAAGCCAGATTATGGGGGTCTCCTATAACCGTCCGGTAATCATAGACGAGGGGGTAACCCTTGAGTTCTTTGACGCAGGGCACATCTTAGGGTCCGCTATGGCGTCTATTACCGTGAAAAAAGACGGAAAGTCTGTGAACATCCTCTGCACCGGGGACCTGGGGCGCAAAAACAAGCCCATCATCCGCGATCCTGACACGGCGCTTCCGGCGCCGGATTACCTGGTGCTGGAAAGCACCTACGGCAACAGGCTGCACGGCACGGCTGACGACGCTATGGAAACGCTGGCGGAGATTGCCCGCAGGACCGTGAAGGCAAAGGGCCGGATTATCATCCCCTCTTTCGCGATTGAGCGCACCCAAGAGCTGGTCTATTATTTTCATCTCCTGGTAGACGAAGGGGTGATACCGGAGATACCGATTTATGTGGATTCCCCTATGGCCACCAACGCGACCACGATCTTTCAGGTCCACCCTGAATGTTACGACGACGAGATACGGGAAGCCTTTATCAAACACCACAAAAACCCCTTCGGCTTTAACAGCCTCCACTTTACCACCAGCGTTGACGAGTCAAAGGCGCTTAACACCCATCCCGGGCCGGTTATCATCATTTCAGCCGACGGGATGTGCGAGGCAGGCAGGATACAGCACCACCTTATTAACAGCATAAGCGACCCGAACACGACTATTCTTACGGTCGGGTACATGGCGGAGCATACCCTTGGGCGGCGTATCCGCAACAAAGAGCCGGAAGTGAAGATTCACGGCCAATGGTTCAAGCGCCGGGCAGCGGTGGAGGAAATCAACGCCTTCAGCGCCCACGCGGATTACCGCGAGGCGGCCGAATGGCTTGGCGCGCTCGATACCTCCCGCCTCAAGGGTATTCTGCTGGTTCACGGGGAGCCGAAAGCTCAGGCCGCGTTCAAGACCTATCTTTCGGATCAGGGCTATCCCCAGGCGGAGATCGTGCAGTACGGCAAGACCTACAGGATGAACGGGTAGGGGCATGGCGTATCTCACCGGTTTTCACGGGATTGAGGAGCGGATAAAGGCGGGCGGTTCCTGCGGCGCGCTTTTGGTGGCAAAGCCCGGGCCGCGCTCCCAGGCCATTACCGCCCTTGCAAAAGCGCGGAAAATTCGTATCCAGCGGGTGGGAACCCACGAGCTTGACCGTATCGCGCCGGACCACCGGGGCATCGCGCTGGAGGTGGAAGACGGGAGGCCGGGCCGCATCCTGAGCGTGGAGCAGTTTATCGAAGGGCTGGGCGAGGCGCGGGACGCCCTTGCGGTGCTGCTTGACGAGGTTACGGACCCCCACAACTACGGCGCCATCCTCCGCTCCTGCGGCCAGTTCGGGGTTGATATGGTGATAAGCCGGTCCCGGCGCACCGCCAAACACGCGGAAATAATCGGCAGCACCTCTGCGGGCGCGGTTTCGTGGGTTCCTGCGGCGGAGGCGGCCAACCTCCCCCGGGCCGTTGAACTCCTTAAACGCGGGGGGTTCTGGATTTACGGCGCGGACATGGCCGGCAAAGCGGCGCATACCCAGGACTTCCGGGGCAGGGTGTGCCTTATCCTCGGCGGGGAGGGCGCGGGCATCACCCGCCTCTTGCGGGAACAGTGCGATATGCTGGTTGCCATCCCCTCAAGGGGGATGCTTGATTCCCTTAATGTTTCAGTTGCCGCAGGCATTCTGCTCTATGAGATACGCCGCCCCCGGGGCTGAACAGAGAACCGGCGCCGGGCCGGACGCGCCGGACGGAGGGTACTCCGCGGACAAAACAAAAACCCTCTACTGCGCGGGGGTTGTGTCGGTAACGGTGAACAGCGTTCTTTTTGCCGCAAAACTGGCGGCCGGCATTATGGCGGACTCAATCGCCCTTACCGCAGACGCCTGGCATACCCTCTCAGACTCCATAAGCTCCCTTATTGTGGTGGCCGCGGTGAAACTGGCCTCCCGCAAAGCGGATAAAGAACACCCCTTCGGACACGGCCGCTGGGAACACATCGCCTCCCTCTTTATCGCGTTTATTCTGGGGATAATCGGGTTTGATTTTCTTAAAAACGCCTTTTCGCGCTTTCAGGCGCGGGACTCCGCCGAGTTCGGGGCAGCGGCGCTGGCAGTTACCGCCTTGTCGGTCCTCATTAAAGAAGCTCTGGCGCAATACGCCTTTTACGCGGGCAGGAAAACCGGTAGCCCTGCGGTGAGCGCCGACGGCTGGCACCACCGGAGCGACGCGCTCTCTTCGGCGGCAGTGCTGGGGGGCATCTTCCTGTCCCCCCGGTTCTGGTGGATAGACAGCGCCCTTGGGGCGGTTATCGGCGTGATGCTCGGCTTTGCCGCGTATACTATCGTGAAAAACAGCGTAACCAAGCTCCTGGGGGAGGAGCCTGAGAGGGAACTTATCGACCGTATCAGCGCGGCGGCCCGGGGCGTGTATCCGTATGAGCTTTACCTCCACCACTTTCATATCCATAACTACGTGTCGCGCAAGGAGCTTACCGTGCATATACGGCTTAATAAGGACATGACCATCGAGCAGGGGCACCGTATTGCCAAGAAGATAGAGCGGGCTGTCCGGGAGCAGTGCGGCATTATTGCCACAGTGCGCCTTGAGCCCCTGCGGAAGCCCCGGGAAGCGGCGCAGGAACCCTGCGCTTTAGATGCCTCCTGCTATGAAGACTCTTGAACAATGCGCCCTGGGGATTGTGGGCCTGGGGCTTATGGGCGGCGCGTTTGCCAAGGCTCTGGGGCGGGCCGGTCTTGGCAGGGCGGGCGTCTTTGCCTGCGACACCGACCGGGGCGCGCTCAAGGCCGCGGAGGAAACAGGGGACATTGATCAGGGCTTCCTGTCCCCTGAAGCCATGCTCCCCCGGTGCGGCCTTGTGATACTCTGCGTTAATCCTTCAACCGTGCTGGACTTTATGGGGAAATGGATGGGGGCGTTCGCCTCCGGGACGCTTATCACCGATATTGCCGGCGTGAAAGGGGCAGTTGCGGCGGCTATGGAGCGCTGCCTGCGCCCGGACCTTGACTTTATCCCGGGCCACCCTATGGCCGGAAGCGAGAAAGGCGGGTACGCCCAGGCGGGTTCCTGCGATTTCCGGGGCAAGAATTATATTCTCACCCCGCTCAGGCGCACTAAACCCGAAAACCTCCGGGCCTTGAAGGGCCTTATTACCCGTCTGGGGTTTGGCCGGATTACTGAAACCACTGCGGAGGATCACGACCGCAAGGTGGCGTTTACCTCCCAGCTCCCCCATGTAATCGCAGCCGCGCTTATTGACTGCGAGGCTGACCCGTCAATACTTCATTTCGGAGGCGGGAGTTTTGAGGACCTGACCCGTATCGCCCTGTTGAACGCGCCTATGTGGGCCGAGCTTTTTCTTGAGAACCGGCATGAATTACTAGGGCGTATCCGCCAGTTCCGGCAGAGTTTGGACAAGATAGAAAACCTTATCCAGGGGGAAGAACGGGACGGCCTTGCGCGCACCCTTGAAATGGTCCGGGACCGGCGCTCCTGTTTAACCTAGCGCCTTGTTTCACAGGGCGCGCACGGCGCGGCGCCTCACTGCGATTCGATAGCGTTAGCGGCGCAGCGCAGGAAGCCGTTAGTTGGGGGTTTGGGGGAACTGGTTCCCCCAAAAACTCTTCAAGAGGCGCGAAAGCGCCGGTAATTTTTTAATATACCAACAGAGCGCGCCGGGAAAACCGGTTTTTTTGCCAGCAAAATAAACTATCCTGTCCCCGCATAAATCATTGTTTTATAACGAATTATCGGCGCTTCGCGCCTCTTTTAAGAGAATTTGGAGGGTCATAGACCCTCCAAACCACCCATAAAGGCGACGTGCTATGCGCCCGTGCGCTCTCGAAGCGCGATGAGGCGCCGCTTCAAGGTTGTGACTAAACGTGCGAACCCGCTCGCCGCAGGAAGCACTTAAAACAGCCTCCGGCTGCCCGCAGGGGGTTGTGTAAAGGGGCGGCGGTGTGTGATAGTGTTCGTATGGATAGGCGATTATTTTTTGAGTGCCTTTTTTGGGGAATGCTCATCTCCGCCGTTACCAGCGCCCTTGATGCCCAATCGCTGCCTCCGGTTACGGTATATGGGCTTAAAGGCCCCTCCGGTGTGGGGATGATACAGCTTTTCGAGAACCCGCCCCAGTATCCTGAGGCAGCCATAACCGTGGAAGCCTTGGCGCAGCCTGACCTCATGGCAGCGCGTTTTATATCCGGCAGCGCGAAGGTGGGCATCCTCCCGCCCAATATGGCGGCGAAACTCGCCGGCGCAGGCGCACGGATCCAGATTGCCGCGGTGCTGGGAACCGGCATGCTCAGCCTCCTTACCAGCGATCCCGATGTCAGGCGGATTGAAGACCTGCGGGGTAAAACCCTGTCCGCCGCAGGGCAGGGCGCCACGCCGGAATATGTGTTCCGCCGAATCCTGCGCTCAAAAGGCATCAATCCCGACCGGGACCTGAGAATCAATTTTTCCCTTGCCTATCCGGAAATAGCCCGGTCCCTCATAAGCGGGCGGATCGACACCGCCCTCATACCAGAGCCTTTTGCCACTATGGCCCGCGCCGGAAAGCCTGACCTGCGGGAAGCGGCGGATATTCAGCAGGAATGGGTGCGCGCCGGCGGACGGGGGAATTACCCTATGACTGCTTTGGTGGTGGACGCGGGCTTTGCCGCGAGCCAGCCTCTCATGCTTAAAACCATCCTGCAAGGGTTCAAAGACTCTGCGGCCTGGGTCACGGCCAATCCAGATAAGGCCGGGGTCCTCGTGGAAAAACACGGTTTGGGAATCCGCGCTCAGATCGCCCGCGCCGCCATACCCCGCAGCAACTATGTGTTTATTCCAGCCCTGGAAGCGCGCGCCAGCCTGGAAGCGCTTTACCAAGCCTTTTTAGAGTTCTCCCCCGCTGCCATAGGAGGCAGGCTTCCGGGGGATGGCTTTTATCTTAACCCGGCGCCGTAAACGGTGAAGCGGAAAACGCCGCGGCTTGTATACGCCTGCGCGGGCATGGGATTTCTGCTCCTGCTCTGGGAACTTGCCTCCCGCCTTGCAGGGAGCGACCTCATATTCCCCGGCCCCCTTCAAGTCCTGCGCCAGTTTATCCGTATCGCCGGCACGCCGGGCTTTTTTCTTGCCCTGGTTCACAGTTTCTTCCGCGTGATTCTGGGAACCGGCATCGCCGCGCCTCTGGGACTGGGCATAGGAATTGCCGCTGGATTGGATGAACGGGCGGCGGCCTTTTTCAAGCCCTTTTTCTCGGTTATTGCCGCCACGCCGGTCATGTCGGTCATACTTATCGCGTTTCTCGCCCTGGGTGCGGAACGCACGCCGGTCTTTACGGGCTTTCTCATGGTGTTTCCTGTGGCCGCGGCGAGCGCATCTGAAGGCATTGCCTCGGTTGATGCAGGTTTGCGGGAGCTTTTCAGGGTTTTTTCCCTGCCCCGCAATGACCGGTTCAGATACCTCTATATGCCGAGTGTCATGCCGTTCATGCTGGCCGCGCTCAGAAGCGGCCTTTCGCTCTGCTGGAAAGCGGTGGCAGCCGCTGAAGTGCTGGTGCAGCCCCTGCGGGGGCTGGGGACGGATATGCAGCGCGCCAAGGCCCAGCTTGAAACGCCGGAGCTTTTTGCCTGGACCGCTGCCGCGGTGACTGCCGCAGCCCTGTCCCAGATGCCGTTGTCCCTGCTCGGCAGGCTTTTGCCCCGGGCTTTCCATCTTAAAGCGGCGCACGCCGGCGCTGCCGCCGAAGCGCCGGCAGGCGGGAAGGCGCGGATTCGTATCGAAAACCTTTCTTTCGGCTTCGGGGGCGTGGGGGAAAAACCTCTTTTTGACAATTTTTCCTTGAGCCTGGGGGAAGAAAACCCCGCGGTGATTCTGGGGCCCTCAGGCTGCGGGAAGACCACGCTCCTGCGCCTTATGGCCGGCCTTGCATCGCCCTGGTCAGGCGCGGCGTCTGCCGGCGATGAGGATTACCTCAGTGAAAAGAGTGAAAAAAATAAAAAAAATAAAAAAGCCCGCAGGATTTCTTTTGTGTTCCAAGAGCCGCGCCTTCTCCCGTGGCTCACGGTTTGGGAAAACGCGCTCTTGCCGGTAAAAAATATCCTGCGGCCAAAAGAGGCGGAGGAACGGGCATCGCGTTTTCTGAAGATGGCCTCACTCACGGATAAAGCCGGCGCGTACCCTGACGCGCTTTCCGGCGGAGAGAAGCAGCGCGCCGCCCTTGCCAGAGCCTTTATCTATCCTGCGGGGATTACTTTTCTGGACGAACCGTTTCAGTCTCTTGACATCCCCTTGCGGATGGAGCTTATGGAAATGACCCTCCGGCTCCTCAAAGCCGAGCCGCGGCTTCTTGTGGCAGTTACCCATGACCCCAGGGAAGCGGTATTTTTAGGCCGGCGGATTATCGTGTTAGGCGCCGCGCCCCGGGGGATCGTGTTTGACGGGCAGGGGCGGGCCTACGGTTCGCCGGAAGCAGGGGCGCTGGAAGGGCGGCTCCTCCAAGCCCTCTGCCAAGAGGTTTCAGGCGCCGGAGCGGAGAAACAGCGCGGAATTTCGAGCGCCTGATATTGACATTCAAGAGGCAGAATCGTTATATTTTAAAACATCTTACTATATGCGGCGATGGTGGAAGTGGTAGACACGCCAGCTTGAGGTGCTGGTGCCGAGAGGTATGGAAGTTCAAGTCTTCTTCGCCGCAATTCCCAATACCATAATAAACAACCCCCCTCTTTCTTCAAGAGGCGCGAAGCGCCCCCTGCGGGGGATTCAGGCGCTTCTCGCGGCGGGCAGGTTTGCGGGTTTAGTCACAACCCAGAAGCGGCGCCTCAGCGGAATTCGACGGCGTGAGTGGTGCAACGCAGGAAGCCTTTAGCGGGGGTTTGGGGCAGCCTCCGGCTGTTTCAGCAGTCGTGGTTTGCACTATGA
>JAITHF010000090.1 GCA_031280115.1 Spirochaetaceae bacterium
CCGGGGAACAGGAAGGCGTTGGCCGCCGCTATAAGCGCGAGGCTTAGAAAAAACAGGGAGAGGCAGTTTTTGACCGTCCGGGAAAACAGAAAATACAGGCAAACCGGCCAGAACACGAAGAGGCCGAAGGACTGGAGCGCCGCAGCCGAGATAAAAAAGAGCGGGGTAGTGTACCCGTCGATAAACGAGAACTCCTGCGGGGACGAGGCGATAAGCTGGGACGGGAGGAACAGGCCCAGAAGCGCCCAGAGGGCGGAAAGGGCCAAGAGGAAAACCGGCAGGGTCTTGCCGGTCTCGCAGGCAAAGGGCGCGGCTGCCGCTGCAAGACGCTTTTTGCAGGCCGCGAACACCCAGGGGCAGAGGGCCGCGGCAAGGAGCATGCCCGCAAGGGGCGCGGCTTTCGGGCTATCGGGGTAGCGTATGAGACAGAAGGCCGCAAGGGCCGCGGAGAGGCACGAAAAGAGCCCTGCAAGCGCCCGCCGTTTACCCGCAAAGGGCATCTTGATATAGCCGTTTTTAAGCAGCGAAAACACGTTGTTCCCCGTCCAGTACAGCGCCAGCGCCGAAGGCGCCTTGTACAGCAGGGCGAGAAACACCGCAGCCGTGCCAAAAACCTGCGCTTTGTCTTTCAGGGCGAAACCTTTCGTGTAAACCGCGCCTGAAGCAAGGTTCAGCCCGGTCATAATGAGGGGAAGGACATTGACCGCAACGCCGCCCACGGTCAAAAGCCCGTCAGGGGCGCCCAGGTCGGGTATGCCGAGAAACGGGACGCCCCGCAGTATTTCGAGGCGCGAGAGGAACTGATAGGCCGCGATAAAGAAGGGTATCTGGATGAACAGGCTGAAGGCGCCCCGCAGGGCATAGGCCGGATGGTACTTATTTTGCCGGTAATACGTTGCAAGCACCATATAGCGCTCGTCCCCTTTGAAGGCCGCTTTTATCCGGGCAATTTTTGGTTTGAGCCGCTTTTGGGCCTGGCGCTCAAGGCCCTGCTGTTTTTCAGCGGCAATGTAGAGCGGGAGGCAGAGGGCGCTGGCCGCGGCGCTGAGGCATATAACCGAGAAGCCCGGGTCCTTAAACAGTTTATGGGCGAAGACGAATATAAACTCGACGGCGCACAATACAGGATAAATAACAATCGTAGAGAAGAAAGATAAAAGCGCGTTCACAGGCGTTCCTTTTTCACCTAAGGCTGCGGGCATACTAGCACGCCCCCTGCGGCTGTTTCAACCCCCTGCGGGCAGCCGGAGGTTGTTTTACGCGCTTCCTGTTGCGGGAGGGACTGCAATTTCAGTCACCCCCTGCGGGGGATTCACGTGCTTCCCGCGGTGCGAGGGTCTGCAATTTTAGTCACCCCCTGCGGGGGTTTTACATGCTTCCTGTTGCGGGAGGGTCTGCAATTTTAGTCACAACCCTGAAGCGGCGCCTCACCGCGCTTTGATAACGCACGGGCGCGGCGCAGGAAGCCTTTAGGGGCGGTTTGGAGGGCAGCCGGAGGCTGTTTCAGCATCCGTTGTTTGCGTTATGAGCCGCAAAACAGGAAGCGCTGATAAAAAAGCCCTCCAAATTCTCTTTAAGAGGCGCGAAAGCGCCGGTAATTCATACCATACCAACAGAGCGCGACGCAAAGACCGGTTTTCCTGCCGGGCTTTGTTGGTATATAAGAAAATATCGGCGCTTCGCGCCTCTTGGAAGAGTTTTTGGGGGAACCAGTTCCCCCAAACCCCCAACCAACGGCTACCTGCATTGCGCCCTTCCGCCTGCGAATCGCGCTGAGGCGCTGCTTCATGCAAGCGCTGCGCCTCGAAAACCCCCTGTGGGGGCAGCCTACCGGCTGCGGCAGGCGAGTACCATAAGGAGGGCGATGTCTCCCTGCCGGATGCCGGGGATACGGGAGGCTTGGCCTATGGTCAAGGGGCGCACCTGGGCAAGTTTCTCCCGGGCCTCTGCGGAAAGGCCGGTCATGGCCGCGTAATCCAGCGCCGGGTCCAGCTTCATCCTGTCAAACTTGGCGGCCTTTGCCGCAAAACGCGCCTCTTTCTCGATGTAGCCTGCGTAACGGATGTCCAGCACCGCTTGAGAAAGCCACTGGAGATGAAGCGGGCCCTCTTCCGCCGGGCCTTGCAGCAGCGCCGCCAGCTGTTCTATTGATACTGCCGGATCCTGCGCGGCCTGCTCCAACGTCTCGCCGGCATGGAGGCGGAGCGGCCCGTTTATACCCGCCGCCGGCCCCCTTACGCGGCGCGCTTTGAGAAGCTCCCGCAGCGCCCCGATACTTGACCGCTTCTCCTCAAACCGCTCCCAGCGCCGGCCCCTTGCAAGCCCCAGGGCCCGCGCCTTGGGGGTAAGCCGCGCGTCAGCCGTGTCGTGGCGCAGCATAAGCCGGTGTTCCGCCCGGCTGGTAAACATCCGGTAGGGCTCCTTGGTTCCAAGGGTCGTAAGGTCGTCCACCAGCACCCCGATATACGCCTCGTCCCGGGCAAGCACAAACGGCGCTTCCCCCCGGAGTTTCAGCGCCGCGTTAATACCCGCCATAAGGCCCTGGGCCGCGGCTTCCTCGTAGCCTGAACTGCCGTTGGTCTGGCCGGCTACAAAGAGGCCGGCCATCCTGTTGGACTCAAGCGTGGGGTACAGGTCAAGAGGGTCAAGGTAATCGTACTCCACCGCGTAGGCGGGCCGCACGATGCGGGCGTCCTCCAGCGCCGGTATGGTGCGGATAAAATCCCGCTGCACGTCTTCAGGAAGGGAGCTTGAGGCGCCGTTCAGGTACATTTCGTTGGTGTACAGGCCCTCAGGCTCGATAAAGATATGGTGCCGCCGCCGCTCCGGAAAACGGACAACCTTATCCTCGATAGACGGGCAGTACCGGGGGCCCGCGCCGTGTATCTTGCCGCCGTACAGGGGGGAGCGGTGGATATTGCGCCTGATAACCTCGTGGGTTTCCGCGGTGGTATAGGTAATCCAGCAGGGCGCCGCAACCCGCGCTCCCGCCGCGCCGCTTGTATCAAAAGAAAAAGGCGCCATAGGCTCCCCGTCCTGGCGCTCCAAAGAGGTATAATCTATGGTGTCCCCGCTGATACGGGCGGGGGTGCCGGTTTTGAGCCGGCCCAGAGGGAAGCCCCGCTCCCGCAGGCGCGTCCCAAGGCCCAGGGCCGCGCTTTCACCGAGCCTGCCTTGGGGCGCGTCGTACTCGCCTATAAAGATTCTTCCTTCCATGAAGGTGCCTGTGGCAAGGATGACGGCCCGGGCGGTGATGCGCTGGCCCCGCTCGGTGAGGACCCCCTGGGCCGTGTTATTATCATCCGAGAGGAGGTCAATGACCGTGTCCATGAAGACCGCGAGGTTTGCCTCCCGCTCTAGCACGGAGCGGGCAGCGCGCTGGTAGGCGCCTTTATCGGCCTGGGCCCTGGGGGCTTGCACCGCAGGCCCTCTTGAACGGTTTAATATCCGGTACTGGATCATGGCCTCATCAATGAGTTTTCCCATTTCGCCGCCCAGGGCGTCGACTTCCCGCACCAGATTGCCTTTGGCGAGCCCTCCTATAGCGGGGTTGCATGAGAGCGCGGCGATGCGGTCAGGGTTTTGGGTAATAAGGAGGGTGTTGAGCCCCAGCCGTGCGGCGGCAAGGCACGCCTCAAGCCCTGCGTGTCCGCCGCCTGCGACAATACAGTCATAATCCATGTTTCCATTGTACCCGCTCCCTGCGGGGTATTCAACAGCCTGCGGCTGTTTTCGCGGCACAAGGCAGCCGGAGGCTGTTTCAATTGGCGCAGGGATCGCATGGCGTAACGCCAAAGCGGAATTCGCAAACGCACGGGCGCAGCGCAGGCAGCCTTTATGGGGGGCTTGGGGGGTCTATGACCCCCCATAAACTCTTTAAAAGCGCAAGCGAAGCGCAGCGCTCATAATCAAAAAACGCAGGCTGCGGTTGCTTACCTTTTTTCTTTTTATATGATAGAGTTGAGAAAATATTATTTTGAGGAGGTTCGTATGTCTGACATACATGAACGGAAACTGCTC